>JAHEYC010000030.1:0-6666 GCA_023251775.1 Sphingobacteriaceae bacterium
CTAAAGTTCTACCACGCATGAACGCTAAAGGTGCAATTTGTATTGTTCGGTTCTCAAGATATTGGTCTAATTTATCTTTTGGGATCATCTCAAACAACGCATCGTACAATGGTTGCATGTAGGGATCTAATTTCTCTTTAAGATCTCCCGGTAAAAAACCTAAATTTTCTCCGGCTTCAACTGCAGGGCGGGTTAAAATGATGCGTTTTACTTCTTTGTTCTTTAACGATCGCACGGCTAAAGCAACGGCAGTGTATGTTTTTCCGGTTCCGGCAGGACCAACTGCAAATATCATATCGTTTTTGAGGATGGAACGCATCATTCGTCGTTGATTATCCGTTTTAGCTTTCACAACCAAACCGTTATTCCCAAATAAAATGATATCGTTGTTCAGAGCATCCTCTTTGGCTTCAATGAGGTTATCTCCTGTTTGTCCTAATAAACGTTCAATGGCATTATCGGTTAAAACACCGCTTTTGTGATAATAATCCACCATTAGTTCCAATTTCTTCTCAAAGCGTGCAATTTCCGATTCATCGCCAAGTACCTTTAGCGAATAACCGCGCGCGATCAATTTGAGTTTTGGAAAATATTTTTTTATGATGTTTAGCTTTACGTCGTTCACGCCGTAGATCTCAACAGGATCGATGCTATCGAGTGTAATTAATTTCTCTCCCAAAGTATGTTTTGTTTATAAAGCTGTTAATCAAATTCAATTTTAAAAAAAACTTAGCCAATAATAATATTTATTTTTGAACATTGGCTATTGTAACATTAACAACAGATCTGGGTTATCGCGATCCTTACCTTGGTATCGTGAAGGCAAACCTGTATGCCAAAATTAGGGAAATTACTTTGGTTGACCTAGCCTGCGATGTACGCAATAATGCTATTTCCGACGCAGCGTTCATTTTAAAACATTCTTTAACGTATTTTCCTAAAGATACCATTCATTTGGTGGCGGTAAAACTTATTGTGAACAATAGTCAGTTGAATCAAAAGAATAAAGGAATTGATAATACGCGTTATTTACTTACCAAGTATAAGGATCAATACATTGTTTGTTTAGATAATGGTTTGATATCATTAATTGATGAAGCATTTAACGGACCGGTGTACCAAGTTTATTTTGATAAAAAAGATCAACATCAATTTTTTTTAAAAGATGTTTTTATTGATGTAGCAGCGCACTTGATGCAAAAAAAACCTATCAAAGATATTGCGGTTGCCACAAAAGATTTTTACAAAGCATTTCAATTTAATAGTTATACCAACGAAGATCAGTTGCGCGGAAAGAATATTTATACGGATGATTATGGAAACGTGATCACCAATGTTACGCGAGAAGAATTTGAGAAAGCAAAAGGCAAACGTAATTTCTCAATTATTTTACCCGGAGCTGTAATAGAAAAAATAAGTGATACGTACGATGATGTAAAATTTGGTGAAGTATTAGCGCTTTTTAATTCGTTTGGATTATTAGAAATTGCCATCAATGGAAAAAGCGCCTATCAAATGATGCACCCAAGGCAAATAGGAAAAGAATTTGATTTTAATTTATTGATAGAGTTCGAATGATAAAGCGGATTGTAAAAATGAGTTTTACACCTGAGAAGGTAAATGATTTTTTAGCGGTGTATAAAGCTAATTGGAATTTAATAAGAGCTTTTGAAGGATGTAAACATGTAGAACTTCTGCAAGATGAGAACTCTCCCAATGTTTTTTTTACGTACAGTCTTTGGGAATCAGAATCCCATCTAAACACATACCGCGATTCTGAATTATTCAACTCTGTGTGGAGTAGAGTTAAAGTACTTTTTAATGATAAGCCGCAAGCGTGGACGGTGAAAGATGTGAAGTTTTAATTCTCCAATATCTCCAACTCAACCCTTCTGTTCTTAGCTAATGTTGCTTCATCCATCCCGGCTATTCTTGGTTTAGTGTTTCCATAACCAACAGCATTGATCCGTGTTTCAGGAATTCCCGCATCCACAAAATATTTTTTTACAGAATTAGCGCGGTTTTGTGAGAGATTCATGTTCCATTCGGGTTTTGAATTATTTTTACTGGTATGTCCCGATACTTCTATTTTCAAATTACGATTCAGTTTCAAAATTTCAACGATCTTATCTAATTCGTCGTGCGACTCCGGTAGAATGTCTGCTGTATTTGCTGTAAAGAATAAATTATTCAATACAAGCTTCTCGCCTTTTTTAATTGGAGTTAAAAAAAGATCAATTTCCTTTTCGCCGTATGCTTTTAGATCAACAAGATCAATATTCTCATGCACCGCCAAAAAATGTTGCTTGTTAGCCGTGAACGAATATTTTTTTCCTCTTGGCAAGGCCAACATAAATTCGCCCGTTTTCGGATCAGAATTCACATGTCCCAAAATTGTTTTTTTGCCCAACTCGCTATAACTGATATTGGCCTGCATATGTTCTTTTGTTTCCGAATTAAATACTTTTCCTTTCACCAAAATAATTGGATCAGGCCGTGCCGATTCGGGTTGCTTGATGGTATAAACATTATTATTTGTTCCATCTTCTTGCACTAAGTAAGCTGTTTTACCAGATGCAGGCAGCGAATAATAAGCGTCCCATTTTTTTGAATTTATTTTTGGTCCCAAATTTTTTGGTGTGCTCCAATTCGTCCATGTTTCATCCAAACGCTTGGTCATAAAAATATCATTACCTCCAAAACCCGGATGTCCCGCGCTTGAAAAATAAAGTGTAAGGCCATCGGAACCAATAAACGGACTAGTTTCATTCGCAAATGTATTTATAACGTTACCGGTACTTTTTGGTTCGCTCCATGTACTATCTGAATGTAAGAACGAAACATAAATATCTTTAAAGCCTTGTGTTTCGTCGCGCTGGGCGGTTAATAACATTACTTTGCCATTGGGCGACAAACAGATCTCGTTATAATTACTTTTATTATAATAATTCTTTATCACAATATCTTTTGGCATGCTCCAACCATTAGAATTGCGATGACTGATAGAATAACCAACACCTTTATATTCTCCCTGGCTGTTATAATGATTTCCTACAATTAAACTGTTGTTATCGGGACTCACATACTGAACAAAATTATTGGTTTTATTATTCAGAGGTTTGCCAATGTTCTTGAGTGCTCCCCAGGTGCTGTCTTTTACATTAAAATTTGAATACCAAATATCATCATCGTAATCATTGTTCTCGTAATACGACGCTTTTTTACGCGCAACATACAATGTTCGCTCGTCGTATGATATCACAGGACATAATTCATCTTGATCGGAGTTAACGCCGGCACCAAGTTTAACTTTTTGTCCGAAGTTATTGCAGTTATCTATCAAATTTATTTTATCTGTTTGTTTTTGGCTGATGCTATAATAATCGGAAGCAACGGTTACAGGACCTGAAACCAAATAGCCGTGTACTAATCCATAAAATGGTAAAGCAGCATGCGTGTAAGTAAGAATTCCATTCACGTAAAAATTGTAAACGTTCTTTTCGCTTTTAAGTTCAACAACATTTGTTTTTTTATCGGTGAGAATGTGAGCAGCGGTTGTCCAAGCTTTTATTTCCACATATTTATCTTTTTCGTATTTAAAAAATGTGTACATGCCATTATCACTGATCTTAAAAACATAGGCATTATCAATTCCCGTAGCGCCAAATAAAATTCCATAACTGCGATCACTGGCACCGCTTTCTTGTTTAAAAGCAGTTTTAATATTAAATGGTTTTTGCCAATTGATATCCGACCAATCTGAAATAAAAATGGATCTGTCTTCGGTGTACGATAATTCCAAGTTTCCATTTACTTGTTTGGTCTTAAACGTTTCACCATCCCATTTAAAACGTATAAAAGGTTCGTTGGCATTGAATTGGCAGTTGAAGCCGTAATCGGCGCCGATCTGAGAAAAGGAAATTAGCGTAGAGAGAATTAAAAATAAAATATAAACTTGTTTTTTCATGATATAAAATAACAGGATGAATTTAAGCAATTAAAATAAAACTAGAATACTTTTTCTAAAGCTATTCTAAACCAACTCGTAAAATTTTCAGGATGTTTTTTTATCTCTTCTTTTATCTTCGCTATACTCAACCATTTAAAACTATCCACTTCTTCTTGGTTTATTATTGGGTTCTCGTTCGACTGTCCAATAAATACATGATCCAATTCATGTTCGGTGAGTCCGTTGTCAAAAGGAGTTTTATAAATAAAAGATGTTTTATGAATTAAAATAGTATCCAAACCCATTTCTTCTTTTAAACGGCGATTTGCTGCGGCCAATGTTTCTTCGTTTGGTTGCGGATGCGAACAGCAAGTGTTGGTCCATAAGCCCGCACTATGATATTTATCTTTGGCGCGTTTTTGTAAAAGTAATTCACCTTTATCGTTAAAAATAAATACCGAGAATGCGCGATGTAATTGTCCTTTTTGATGAACTTCTAATTTGCCCATGGTGCCAATGGGTTTGTCGTGTTCGTCTACGAGTATTACTTTTTCTTCCGGCATTTATTAACACAAAGATATCTTTTATTGGGATAAGGATGATTTTTTTAACCACCAAGAAACCAAGACACAATTTTTGTTCATTAAGCGTGCCTTGGTGTCTTGGTGGTTAAATTGTTGTGAAAGTGATCTTTGTGGCGAATAAATTGTGCTAAATTTGCACCCAATGAAGATCGTCCTGAGAATAATAATGATCGTATTAAGCGTGGCCTTGGGTTTGATATTCATTTATTCGGGTTGGAGCAAACTCGATCCGGTAATTGAAACTTTCGAATTCACATTTATTGATCTGGGAATTGGCAATTGGTATACAGCGCCCATTTTTGCCAGGATCTTGATAGGGTTGGAATTCTTTGTCGGGTTTTTGCTCATTACAAATTATAACCTTCGCAAATTCACTTTACCTCTAACTGTTGGCTTATTGATCTTCTTTTGCATCTATTTAATTTTTCAGATCATCATCAATGGTAATAATGGAAATTGCGGATGTTTTGGTGAGCGATTATTTATGACGCCTGCAAAAGCTATTGTAAAAAATGTCATCATGATCATTGCCGCTTTACCAATTTATTTTTTCTGGAGCGGATGGAAAGTAAAATTGAATAAATTATTCCTTTCATTCTTTGTTGTTAGTGCGTTAATAGTTCCGTTCATTTTGAATGCAGTTGATTTTTCATACTCCTCAAATAACCTTGGCGAAAAGGTAAATTACCCTTTGGAAATGGATCTATTGTATAAACCAGAGGACACAAGTAAAGTTCAAATCCCAAAAAAGGAATTACGCACAGGAAAACATGTGCTGGCTTTTATGAGTTTAACTTGTCCGCATTGCCGTATTGCCGCAAAAAAATTCCGACTCATTCATAAAGGAAACCCTGAACTTTCAATTTATTTTATTTTGAATGGGGAGAAGAAAAATCTAGAGACTTTTTATTTAGATACAAAAACAGAAGATATTCCTGCCTCGTTTGCTTTAGGAAAAACCTTTGTGAATTTAGCCGGCACACATTTACCTCAAATGTACTACATTGATAATGGCGTGGTGGTAAAAAAATTAGATTACTTCGAATTGAACCAATACCACATTGAAGAATGGATGGCTGGGAAGGGAGTGAAGTGATTTTTATTTTCGTGTTCTTTTAAAAAGGACCAAAACACTTTTCTCTTACTTTTTGTCTTGAAACAAAAAGTAACAAAAAATTCAAGGAAATTCGATTCTACACACAAGCTCCGCGCCTAGCACGAATTTCCAGGCCCGCGCACGCGTCTTCGGAGGAAGATTTGTATTCAAAGGAAGATTGTGCTTCGAAAAGAGGTTGGAAAGTGGTAATGCAAAAATTTAGGGATCGTGTTTCTAGATGTTTGACCGTACTGCCGCGTGAGGGTCCCGATAGCTATCGGGAGAGCCATTGTTTGAGCTCCTTTTTTATCTTGGTTAATTCCGGAGAGATAAAAAAGAGCGAGTGGCGAAAGCCCGACCCCGAGCTAAGAAGAAATTCGAAATGTTGCGTGGGGGCACGCCCAAATAATAGTGAAATGAAATTTTTTGAAACGCAATCACATTGGATCTAATGTCCAACAAATAAATAATAAAAAAAGAATTAAGAATTATCCCGAAAGTCCCGTACCAAAATGCGTTAAGCTTACTTTTTTGGTTGGTTGAATAGTTAATACAGGGATATTACTGATATCAACTATTTTTTGTGAATCGGTTCCGCTAAAAAATTCGCCTACACCTAAACTTTTCTTATTCATGATCATGATAAGATCGGCCTCAATCTTATTGGCGTATTCAACAACGGTCTCAGCAATATTATCGCTTGGAATAGATTTATTTGTACAGGCAATACCTTTGCTTTTTACAAATTGTTTTACCTGATGAGAATAAGCGATGAGTTTATTTTCGTAAGCAGCATCGCTAGGACTGAACACTGAAAGGATACGGATACTTGCGCCAAAATAATGTGCAAATTGTACGGCAACATCCACTTTTTCGCGCGATTCGTTTGAAAGATCCAATGGTAATAAGATATTTTCGCAACCATCGCGATTTTCTTTTCCGCGAATGGTAATAATAGGACAAGGTGCTTTACGGATCAATTTACTGGCGCTGCTTCCGATGATATTACGGAAATGCATATGACTTTCTAAACCGGC
>JAHEYC010000030.1:6676-38823 GCA_023251775.1 Sphingobacteriaceae bacterium
ATGATCATGGTAGCACTTACTTCTTCGGCAACGCGATCGGTCTCAGCATAAATATCGCCCTTCACGTTCATGAATTCGCATGGAACGCCACTTTCTTGTTCGGTTTGTTTGGTTAATTTAGTTAGGGCATCGTAACTTTCATCGCCTGTTTTTTCATAAACATGCAATAAAATGATCTTAGAGTGGGTGTACTTCGCAAGATTATACGACTGTTTTACAGCCAATAACGACTGTTCTGAAAAATCGATAGGAACTAATATGACACCTCTTTCTTTAACCTGCATAATTGTTAAAATTTGAGACAAAAGTAGCTATTTTTCCTGTGATAGCAATACTATAGGGGACATTTATTTGTTTCTTTATAGGATTTTAACGACATTCGCACCCTAAAATTTTTAATAAAACTCAAAATGGCAGTAAAGATTAGACTACAGAGACATGGAAAAAAGGACACAGCGTTCTTCCATATTGTAGTTGCGGATGGTCGTGCACCACGTGATGGAAAGTACATTGAAAAGTTAGGCGTTTATAACCCTACTACCAATCCTGCAACAATTAACCTTGATTTCGACGGAGCTTTGAACTGGATGTTGAAAGGCGCACAGCCTACAGATACATGCAGAGCGATCCTTTCGTACAAAGGGGTTATCTACAAAAAACACCTTTTAGGTGGCGTTGCAAAAGGCGCATTGACCGAAGCACAAGTTGAACAAAAATTCAGCAAATGGCTTGCGGACAAAGAAGGAAAAGTAAATGCTAAAAAAGATGGTTTAGTTACCGAAGGCAAAAAGAAAGCAGCTGATAAACACAGCGCCGAAACTGCCCGTAAGGAAGCAATTGCAGCAAAAAATGCAGCTAAATTAGTGGCAAAACCGGCAGTTGAAGAAGCAGCAAGCGAAGTTGAAACGCCTGCTAACACTGAAACCCCGGCTAGTAACGACGAACAAGCATAAATTAACCCTAGATAAAATTTAAAAACCGTCAGTTTAGGCGGTTTTTTTGTTTTATATTTACCTAAATCCTTCTAGTAATACAATGTACATTTTAATTGCGGATAGTGGATCAACCAAAACGGATTGGATCTTGTTAAAAGGGAACGAAACCGTAAAAGAAGTTTTTACCATTGGCTTTAATCCGTATTTCCAAAACAAAGATCAAATTTCAAATGCTATTTACGCGCAATTATTACCAAGCATTGCCGAATACATTGAACAAATAAGTAAAGTTTATTATTACGGTGCAGGCTGTTCTAACGAGGATAATTGCAGTATTGTAAAACAAGGTATCAGCAATATCTTAAAAGTAAAAGGTATTTTTATTTCTCACGATCTGTTGGCAGCATCGCGCGCTTTGTGTCAGGATAAACCCGGAATTGCAGGAATTTTAGGAACAGGAAGTAACAGCGCTTTGTATGATGGAGAAAAAATAATTGAAAATGTTCCCTCTGTGGGATATATGTGGGGAGACCATGGAAGTGGTGCAAGCATAGGAAATAAATTTTTGACGTATTATTTTCATGATGACGTTCCAAAAGACATAAAAAGCGCTTTCGAAAAAGCAGGTTATCATCGCGAAGAGATATTGAATAACGTTTACAAAAAACATATGCCGAGTAAATATTTGGCGTCCTTAAGTTTATTTATTTCGAAACATAAGACCAATGAATTTGTAAAAAATATCATTGTGAGTTGTTTTGAAGAATTCTTTACTTATCAAATTTCTAAGTATACCGATTCAAAAAAATATCCGATAAACACCGTTGGATCAATTGGGGTCAACTACAAAGAATTTCTTGAGATCGCTGCAAAGAATAAAGGGTATACCTTGGGAAAAGTTATTAGATCGCCACTTGAAGGACTCATAAAATTTCATCAAAGTCATTAGTCATGATCTATGTTGTTATTTCATTAACCGCATTAGCCGCTTCTTTTCTTACTTTTTTTTCCGGCTTTGGATTAGGCACCATCTTAATGCCTGTGTTCGCATTGTTTTTTGATCTCCCAATTGCTATTGCTCTTACAGCCATTGTACACTTGCTAAATAATATCTTCAAATTAGGATTGGTGCATCAAAACATTCGCTACAGTTTGCTTTTAAAATTTGGTATTCCGGCCTTGATCGCTTCATTTTTTGGCGCATGGCTGTTGCAAAAAGTAAGTAAAACAAGTTTGATCATATATCAATATCACCTGGGTGAAAAAGAATTTTCGATCACTTGGCAAGGGTTAATAATTGGCGGTATAGTTTTGGTTTTTTCGGTAATAGAAATGAGCAAACGATTAAGCAGAATAAAATTTAGTCCAAAATTAATTATACCCGGCGCATTAATCACGGGTTTCTTTGGCGGATTAAGCGGTCACCAAGGCGCCTTGCGAAGCGCGTTCTTATTACGTATGAGATTAGATAAATCGGTTTTCATTGCTACAGGTGTAGGAATTGCTTGTATGGTGGATGTTGCACGTTTAAGCGTGTATTCCTTAAGCTTTAAGGACATCAGTTCTAATATTGCCATTTTAAGTACCGCTATTTTATCAGCATTTTTAGGCGCATTTATTGGTAATAAGGTATTTCATAAAACCAGTATCGTATTTTTGAAATGGATTATTGGTATCTTTATGTTCGTGGTGTCGTTGCTTATTATTGCAGGCATTATCAATAAATGAAAAAATACATTCCACTTATTCTTATTGAAGGCGCAACGGTAATGGCTGTTGAATTGTGCGGTGCCAAATTACTTTCGCCTTTGTATGGAGGAAGTTTATTTGTTTGGGCTGCTATTCTTGCGGTAACATTAGGCGCCTTAGCTTTTGGGTATTATTATGGAGGAGTATTGAGTAGTAGAGATGAGCCTGTAAAAAAATTATTTAATGTGATCGTTATTGCCGCCATTTGTATTGCACTCATGCCGTTTTTGGCCGCGTACATTTTGCCATACATCAGTTATATCAATTTTAAATTGGCTGTTATTTTAAGCGCATCGGGTTTGATATTTCTTCCGATCTTCTTTTTGGGTTGTACTACACCATTGTTGGTGAGATTGAATACAACACGTGTGGAAACTGCAGGACTGATAAGCGGAAAAGTGTACGCTATTTCTACAGTGGGAGGAATTGTATCCACTTTGTTGTGCGGATTTTTTCTCATTCCAACTTTTGGTTTAAAAATAACATTGCTTGCATTTGCCATACTTTTATTTATAACAACCGTAGTAATTCTAAAGATATTTAAAACTACTTCCACCATTCCGTTTGTTCTTGTTTTATTATTCTCTTTAAAGACCATGATGGGTAACCACGACGGAACGGTGGTGTATAATAAGTTTGGGATCATGGGAGAGATTGAGGTAGTAGAACTTCCTAATGGGAAGGAACTTGTTCGCCAATTAAGGATCAATAGGATCGTGCAAACAGAAATGTTGTTAAGAACAAAACGATCAACGTCGGATTATATTAAATGTGTTGATAGCATCATTCCTCAACAAACGCTAAGTTCCAATGCTTTGATCTTGGGTTTAGGCGGTGGATCCTTAGCAAATTTAATAGAAGACAAAAATTATAAAGTTGATGCGGTAGAATTTGATCCTAGAATTACGGAAGCTGCAAAAAAATATTTTTATTTAAGTTCTAAGATCAATTGTTTTAATGAAGATGCTCGGGCTTATATCAATCATTGTGACAATAAATACGATCTCATTATTTTTGATCTTTTTAAAGCAGAAGAGCAACCAGTACATACAATAACAGCAGAATGTTTCAAAAAAGTATCGTCGCTTTTGGTGCCCAATGGAAAAATGATCATCAATTGGCATGGCTATATTGACTCGCCTTTGGGAAAAGGAACGCAAATTCTTTTGAATACATTGCATCATTCGTATTTTACAACTCAATTGATCCCGGGTCAAGGCGGCGAAGATCATCGAAACACGATAATTGTTTGCAGCTCTAACCATAAGATTTATTCAAATGATAATGAGCTTGTTAATACCGATGATATGCCTGTATTAGAGTTTGCCAATGCCAAGGCGAACATGCGCTGGCGATCAAATTATTTGCGCTTTTACCAACAACGCAAGTAAATTTTAATCGTATCTTTGTGGTCTATTATTTATGGCACAATTAGTTATTTTTCGTCACGGACAAAGCATTTGGAATTTGGAGAACAAATTTACCGGTTGGGTAGATGTTGATCTTACTCCAAAAGGAATAGAAGAAGCAAAAGCAGCAGGAGAAAAAATAAAGAATTTCAAATTCGATCACGCGTATTCTTCTGATCTTATGCGCGCTCAAAAAACGTTGACCACCGCATTGGAAGTTGCAAAACATCCGCCAATCACACCCGTTTATGATAAAGCATTGAATGAACGTATGTATGGCGATCTTCAAGGATTAAATAAAGCAGAGACCGCAAAAAAATATGGCGAGGAACAAGTAAAGATCTGGCGCCGCAGTTATGATATTCCGCCACCAAACGGAGAAAGTTTAAAAGATACTGCAGCTCGAGTTCTGCCTTATTTTGAAAAAGAAATTGTCCCAAAATTAAAAGCGGGAAAAAATGTAGTGATCGCTGCACATGGCAATAGTTTACGTGCATTGATCATGTATCTTGAAAAAATGACACCCCAACAAATATTGGAATTTGAAATTGGAACTGGTCAGCCACGTTTGTACGAATTAGATAAAGATCTTAAAGTATTATCTGTAAAGAATCTGTAAGATGAAAATGATGGATCAAAATAGCAAAACAATTGCCGTTGATTTCGACGGCACAGTTGTTGAGCATGCTTATCCCAAAATAGGGAAAGAGATGTTGTTTGCTTTTGCTACATTAAAAGAATTACAAAAGCGCGGGCATAAATTGATATTATGGACATTTAGACATGGAGAATATTTGGATGAGGCGGTGGAGTATTGCAGAAAGAACGGCGTAGAATTTTACGCAGTGAACAAAAATTTTCCGGAGGAAGTTTGGGATGATAGTGTAGCACGAAAATTAAATGCAGATATTTTTATTGATGATCGCAATGTTGGTGGGTTCATTGGCTGGAGCGATGTTTGGCAAACTTTACATCCCGAAGGTTCCGATTTTGATCATCAATTTCGCAATCGCGATGCTCATATGAATTATAATAAGACCGGAGGATCATTTCTGGGTAAATTGTTCGGAAAAAAATGATCTTCTTAAAAACAAGCGAAGAAATTGAATTGATGCGCGAATCGGCATTAATGGTGTCAAGAACTCTTGGACTTATTGCTGCTGAAATAAAACCCGGTGTTATTCCTTCTCGTTTAGATAAATTAGCCGAAGAATATATTCGCGATAATGGAGGCATTCCTGCTTTTAAAGGATACAAAGGTGCAAACGGACCATTTCCTTCAACCTTATGTGTTTCTATAAACGAAACAGTTGTTCATGGAATCCCCGGAGATAAACCGGTGAATGAAGGCGATATTATTTCGGTGGATTGCGGTGTAAAGAAGAATGGTTTTTTTGGTGATCATGCATATACATTTGGAGTTGGTGAAATAAAGCCGGAAGTAAAACGATTATTAGAGATCACCAAAGAATGTTTGTACAAGGGCATTGAACAAATGATAGAAGGCAATCGCATTGGCGATATTAGTTATGCTATTCAACAACATGCTGAAAAAAATGGTTATGGTGTTGTACGCGAATTAGTGGGGCACGGACTAGGAAAAAATTTGCACGAAGAACCGGAGGTTCCGAATTACGGTTCGCGCGGCAATGGACCAAAAATAAAAGAAGGATTAGTGCTTGCTATAGAGCCCATGATCAATATGGGTAAAAAAAATATCAAACAATTAGATGATGGCTGGTCGATAGTTACAGCTGATGGAAAACCAAGTGCGCACTTTGAACATGATGTTGCGATAGTGAATGGTAAACCCGAGATCTTGAGCACTTATGCTTTTATTGAAGAGGCGTTGAAGAAGAGAGGTTAAAAAGTTCATCAGTTGGAAAGTTAGAACTCTCTCAACTGACCAACTTTCTAAACTTTCATAACTTTCCAAACTTTGTAACTTATCATTTCAGCAAGCCGCTCTCGATCAATTCATTTAAATAAAGACGTTTGCCATTATACACGGCAAGAATAAATGCATCTTTGGCTTTGGTTTCTTTTAAACGCCCCAATAACTCGTAAGCTTCATTATACGTAGCGTAATTTCCCATGGTAAATCGGGTAATATAATCATCAAATGTTTCGCGAATAATGATAGGCATGCCTACAACCGAAGTGTAATTAAAATTCTCGATGAATTTATAAGCACCTATTTGTACTTTGAATGTGAGACCTTCTAATTTTTGTGTGCCGTATTTTTCGGAGAATTGACGCAACGAAACTTTATTATAAGCTTTGAGCATTGCCAAAAACAAACTGTCTTGTTTTGTTTTGATCATTTTTTCGAGGCGGGCCGACATAAAATCAACATACACATTCATGGTATCATTATCCTTATTTTTTTTGGTGTCGATATCAATGATCTGTGGCGGAGAATCGGGAACATTGAATTCCAATTCATATTGTTCTCCTGCCAAGAGGTTCAAAGTGAATTTTCCTATTTTATCGGAGGCGATCTCGGGATAATATAAGAAATGTTTATTGACTGATTTTACAATGATATTCCCCGTAGATGGATTTCCATTTACTGTAATATTTCCGATCACTGTAATTCTAATTACTTTGCCCGTATCGCTCTTGCTTTTGTAAAGATCAAATTCGCTCAAGTCAGGCTCATAACTTTTTCTTCGTTTTGATTCAAGTTTGTAGATCTCTGTGCTTAATTCTTTTAAAAATGGAATTCCAACACTCTCATATTCATAGGAACCGCTGCCAAAGCTATTTCTGGCGTTAGTGTAAACAACAGAACTCAGCATGAACTCAGTTTCAGTTTTGTAATTTACAATATAAGCGCAGTCAACTAAAAAGCCATAAGAATAACCTATCATATTAAATACACGCATGGAGTCAGAGTCTATCACCTTAACTTTATTCCCATACATAAAATATTTTTTGAACGAATCATCGAATTTAGTTGGATCGTAACGCGGGTAACCTGCTTCGCGTGGATACATGCCTATGTGTTTCACTAAAAATTCCCAATCACTTTTGGTAATATTGAAGCGGTTCTTTTCGGGAAGATGATTGTGAAATAATAAACGTTTTAAAATGCTGTGGATATTACTTAATGGAATATAATTGGAATAAGTAAAATCTTTTTTTTCAGATACAAGTTTTTTCTTTTTATTGTAAACGTCAACTCCAAAGGCCAAATTACCAGGAGGAGGAGAATACGAAACAAATTTTGGATCCGCTTCTTGTTTATATACCAATTCTAAATTGCGATCCATAAAACGCACTTGATTCATGATATGATTCACTTCCGGTTTACAAATAGGATCAAAACGGTGAACAATGCGAATGTTTGGATAACCATACCCACTTAATTTTTTGTGTATGTATTTTGGATTCAAAAATTCAAATGTTCTACTGTAACTTGAGTTATCGCTTATCAAGACCATTTTTTTGATAT
Source organism: Sphingobacteriaceae bacterium (assembly GCA_023251775.1). Lineage (GTDB taxonomy): Bacteria > Bacteroidota > Bacteroidia > B-17B0 > Aurantibacillaceae > Aurantibacillus. The sequence goes on from JAHEYC010000030.1 coordinate 14,227, forward strand.
AATGCTCAATGCTTGGGTAACCGCTTGCCGAACTGGTGTCTTTGTCAACAAATGCCGAGCAAGCAACAGTTCTGTCGGTGAACATATAGGTTTGTTTGTTGAGACCTTTAATGTTCAATTCATTTAATTTTTCTAATGCTAAAATAGAGCAGGGAAGTTTTACCAAACTGGCGCAATAAAAATAATTGGTGCTATCTAATAAGTAAGTATGATCGGTAAAAATGGGATCGTTGTTCTTATCGCGGTCAATTTGCGTATAAATGATCTGCGGCTTATACGTTTCCTTTTTATCAATTATGTTCTTAAGAATTGGATCGGCCGAAATAACGGATGCTAAAAGATCCGAATTGTTTTGCGCGAAACAAACATTGACTGCAAGTAAAAAAAAGATATTTGATCGTAAACTCAATTATGATTTTTTGATGAGCATAAAGCTGCTGTTCTTATCGCGATAATTATAACCTAAACCAAATCCTAGTTTTTTTGAGCCTTGAGTTTTGTATAAGGAATCAAGATCTGCCTGGTAATGCTCGGCAAACATATTGATGGGTTTTGTATAAGCTCCGTAAAACGTGAATTTCCATTTATTTTTATTGGCCGTAATATAATGCAGCGCAATGCCGCTATCATCCTGAACAATATTTCGTGTATTGGCCAATATCAATTCTCTGATCTTTGAAAATGAAGATAAATGCATCAAATAAGAAGCTCCTTTAAGATACGTTGTTTCAAAATGCAAATTGGTGATGTAGGCAATTAATCCTTTATTCTTTCGCAAGGCGGGATCACTAAGGTCTGTTGATGTATACGTAATGGTTTTTACCTTGTTGTTCTTATCGATAGCAGTTATCTCAATACTCTTGTTCTTATGATTTGATTTGCTTAAAGCGGTGGTTGATCCTAAATAGTTTTTTGTCCCTGTTGTATCAATATAAAATGGTTTTACATCTGCAATTTGGTGACCGGTCTTATTCAAGAATAATAAAAGCAGATGTATGGTCCCATCCACTTCATCATTACGCAGATCCTCTTTCATACTCACCGTTCTGAAAAAACTGAATTTTAAAATGGCATTAAGTGATGAATTGATCTTGTCGACATATTTTTGAATAGAATCTGCTACAATTGTTTTATCATCTACAATGGGTAAAGTTCCAACAGGTTCTAATCCTATCATCGTATAGACATCTGCTTCTGGAAAAATTGTATTGGCATATAATATATCCGGTCCCGAGAATGGATAGAATAAATTCTTGATCTTACTTTCAGTCGCAAATTCTGTTGAAACAAAATTTTTGATCGGTAATAATTTAGTGGAATCAAAATTTATCCAACGCTTTGAGAATCGTGCAGAGAAATCTACATAGGGAGTTTTTTTTCGGAAGTCCTTGAAATATTTTTGCGAATTTGAATTCCCGCTTATAAAATGTGCCAGATCATTCAATGTATCATTGATGCGAGGAAGTGGTTGACCATTCACTGCCATATCCTTGAACTTGTTAGTGTCGACCACAGGTTCAATTAATTGTATGGAATCTTTTTTTTCTTTCGTTTCCTCTTTGCTTGAATTGTTATTGCAGCCAACAAATGCTAGCGATAACAACGCACAGATATAGATCTTATATAGTTTCATTTTTTTGTTTGTCTAAATAAACCGTAATGTAATAAAACCCTAAACCTCCAAGCACTGTTAGTAAACCTAACAACGACTCCATTGGTTTTTCAATTAGAACATTCACCAATATCCATCCTAAAATAAGCAAGAACAAAATTGGAGGAAGAGGGAACAATGGTGTTTTAAAAGGGCGCGCTACATCACGTTTTTTATAACGGAGGATAAAAATACCAAAAACAGTTAGAAACGTAAAAAGATTTAAGGTAAAACCTATATAATTTATCAACGATTCAAAACTTGAGAACATCACCAAAACTATAGCGATGAGTGATTGAAATGCAATAGCCACATAAGGAACGCCATTTTTGTTGGTTCTTGCAAGTCCGCTCAACGACGGAATAGCTTTTCCCATACTTTGCATTACTCTTGGTCCTGCCAAAACCATGGCACTAATGGTGGAAATAAGTAAAACGGCAATGGCCAAGCTCATATATTTTCCAACATCCGTTCCAAAAATTCGATTAGCGCTCAAATAACCTATCTCAATTTGTCCTTTTAAAGTTTCAATGGGTGTTGTGTATAAAAAAACAAAATTCAAAAGCGTATACACCACGAGTACGATCAACGTTCCAAAGAACAATGCTCTTGGTAAAGTTCTGTTCACGTCTTTTATTTCCCCCGAAAGATACGCGGCAGCATTCCATCCGCTATAAGCATAAGTTACATAAATAAGTGAAGTAGCAAAACTTGCGGAAAATATTTGGGTAAAGGCAGTATTATCTAATTTGAATGAAATATCAAAACTAGGCGTGTGCGAGATTCCAAATATCACAAACAAAATGATAACGGTTACTTTTACAAAAGTGAACACACGTTGAAATGCGCTTCCTGTTCTTAAGTTAAACGAGTGAAGTGTAGTAATGCAAATGATCACAACAATGGCTAAGATCATCACATTTACATTGGGATAAATAGAATGCACGTATTTTCCTAAAGCCATAGAAGCCGCGGCAATAGGGGCTGCAAAGCCAACCGTAACACTTACCCAACCACTTAAAAAACCAACAGCAGGATGATATAATTTTGAGAGATAAAAAAATTCTCCGCCATTCTCCGGATAAGCTGCGCCAATTTCTCCATACGTTAATGCGCCGCACAAAGCTAAAACTCCACCAACGATCCACAAAGCTAAAAGCGCACCGCCACTTTGAATTCCCATCACCTGAAAACCCAAACTCGTGAACACGCCTGTGCCGATCATATTTGCTATGACAATGGAAATGGCTGTGTAAAAACCGATCTTGTGCGAATTCATAAAGTGATTTGGCCTATACTATTTTTTGATCTAGTCAAACGATTGAGTAACATTTTTGCTATTCTCAACCAATTGTTGATATTGTAAAGGCGAAAGATCGCTGTAATAATAACTGATAGGATTTGTTTTATTTCCGTTCTTAATAACTTCGTAATGCACGTGTGGCGCTGTACTTAAACCCGTACTTCCAACATAACCTATCAACTGACCGCGTTTTACTTTTTCGCCGGCCTTGCATTTAATGCGACTCATGTGTCCGTACAATGTTTCATAACCAAAACCATGATCTATCACTACGTGATTACCATAACCTTGTGCCATATTATCGGCGCGCTCTACAATACCATCGCCAGTTGCATAAATTGGCGTTCCTTGCACCGCTGTAAAATCCATTCCCGGATGAAACTCTTGTGTTTTATAGATTGGATGTGTTCTCCAGCCAAATCCACTTGTAACAGCATGGGTAAGATCTTTTTTATTGATAGGCATAATAGCAGGAATAGAATTGATCAAACGCTCTTTGCTTTTTGCCAATTTCACCACTTCATCAAATGAGCGCGATTGCACATACAAACGTTTTCCGATTTTATCCAAACGTTCGGCAGTTTGTTTCATCAACTCTGCATTATCATAATTATCAAATTGCGAATAACGATCACTTCCGCCATAACCGGCGTTTCGCATGCTTTTCGGAAGAGGTTCGGCTTCAAAGATGGAACGGTAAATATTATCATCACGTTCTTCCAGATCTTGCAATACTTCTTCCATCTCCTTCAATTTTTCATTAACGATATTGTATTGAAAGGTCAATGCTTCAATTTCGCGATCTTGTTTTTTTTCGGCAGGCGACGGTAAAATTTTACGCGAAACATAGATGGTAAGGGTTGCAAAAACAAGTCCGGTGGCCAAATACGACAGTACTTTCCAAAAACGTTCCTTGAACGTAACGCTTACTTTATCGTAGGTGAGACTTTTGGTGTTGAATCTGTATTTTACCTTGCTCATTTAAGGGTTTTAAGTTACTAAAATTACCTGGGCGGACAAAATGAAAAGTATGAGCCTGTTTTTATTACCTGTGAATAAAAAACAGCCTCAAAGCCCCCATTTTTCTTATATTTACGAGATCATTTTTTTATGGAAGCCAATAAGGTAAGAGATACATTTTTAAGTTTTTTTAAGAGTAAAGGACATCATATAGTTCCCAGCGCACCCATGGTTGTGAAGGGCGATCCAACGCTTATGTTCAATAATAGCGGCATGGCTCCTTTTAAGGATATTTTTTTAGGGAATTCTCCAATTAAATACCCTCGAATTGCAGATACTCAAAAATGTTTACGCGTAAGTGGTAAGCACAACGACCTGGAAGAAGTTGGTGTGGATACATACCATCATACCATGTTTGAGATGTTAGGTAATTGGAGTTTTGGCGATTATTTTAAAAAAGATGCGATCACTTGGGCGTGGGAATTATTGACTGATGTTTACAAAATTGATAAGTCGAGATTGTATGTTACAGTTTTTGAAGGAAGTAAAGAAGAAGGATTAGCGTTTGATCAAGAAGCATTTGATGCGTGGAAACAATTTGTAAGTGAAGATCGAATTCTGAACGGAAATAAAAAAGATAATTTCTGGGAGATGGGAGATATGGGTCCTTGCGGCCCTTGCAGCGAAATTCATTACGACGGAAGAAGCGATGAAGAACGTGCGAAAATAAGCGGAGCTTCATTGGTAAATAAAGATAACCCCCAAGTAATTGAAATTTGGAATAATGTATTCATGGAGTTCGAGCGTAAAGCCGATGGGTCATTACTGAAATTACCAAAGCAACATGTTGATACAGGAATGGGTTTTGAACGTTTGGTTCGTGTATTGCAAAAAAAACAAAGTAATTACGATACCGATGTGTTCATGCCTTTGATCGTTAGGATCGAAGAATTATCGGGACTGAGATATAAACCCGATGGAGAAGTAGGACACAAGAAGCAAAGAGATATTAATATTGCTATTCGTGTAATTGCCGATCACATTCGCACTATTTCATTTAGTATTGCCGATGGACAATTGCCCGGAAATACAGGGGCGGGTTATGTTATTCGTAGAATTTTACGTCGCGCTATTCGCTACGGATATCAATCGCTCAATTTGAAAGAACCTTTCATGCATCGTTTGGTGCCAACATTGGCGCATCAAATGGGAGCAGCTTTTCCGGAGTTGAATTCGCAAAAATTACTGATCGAAAAAGTGTTGAAGGAAGAAGAAATTTCTTTTTATAAAACATTAGAGTATGGTTTAAAACGAATAGATACAGTTTGTATTGATGCAAATACCAATAAAACAAAAGTGATCGATGGAAAAGTGGTTTTTGAATTGTATGATACGTTTGGTTTTCCTGTGGATCTTACCTCTTTGATCGCTCGAGCATACGATCTAAGCATCGACGAAGAAGGATTCAATAAATATTTACAAGAACAAAAAGATCGCTCGCGTGCAGCAACGTCGATCGATACCGATGATTGGATCTATACGGAGTTTGGAAAAACATTGCAAGGCGAAAAGGAAACTGAATTTGTAGGTTATGAAGAGTTTGAATGCGAAGCTAGAATTGTTCGTTTCAGAAAAGTGAAAGCAAAGAATAAAGAATTGTATAATATCGTTCTCAGCAAAACACCTTTTTATTCGGAGAGTGGCGGACAAGTGGGAGATACGGGCGTATTGGATAATGTAAATGAGATGCTTCCTATTTTTGATACAAAGAAAGAGAACGGTGTGATCATTCATTTCAGTGATAGATTACCGGAAAAACTGGATGCAACATTTACTGCCAGGATTGACAAAGATAAACGTGCGCTTATTGAGAACAATCACAGCGCCACACATTTGATGCATGCGGCTTTACGAAAAGTGTTAGGAACGCATGTAGAACAAAAAGGAAGTTTGGTGAATAGCGATTATTTACGTTTCGACTTTTCGCATTTTAGTAAAGTAACCGATGAAGAAGTGGAAGAGATAGAGCGAATTGTGAATGCAAAGATCCGCGAGAACATAAAAGGCTCTACAAAATTAATGCCAATAGATGAAGCTAAAAAAACAGGAGCAATGGCATTGTTTGGTGAGAAGTATGGAGATATTGTTCGCGTGGTGACCTTCGACAGAAATTTTTCGATCGAATTATGCGGCGGTTCGCACGTGCATGCAACCGGGCAGATCGGCTATTTTAAAATAGTGTCGGAAGGCGCTGTGGCTGCGGGTATCAGACGTATTGAAGCGATCACATCGGTTAAAACGGAGGAATTCATTCGCGAACAATTGCATCTTATTAGTGAAATTAAAACTACACTAAAAGGAAGTAAAGATGTATTGAAGAGTGTGAGCGGATTGATGGAAGAGAATGCCGCACTTCAAAAACAATTACACGAATTTGTAAAAGAAAAAGCGCAGGCTATTAAAAAGGATCTTAGATCGCAATTGCAAAATAAGAACGGCATTAATTTTTTAGCGAAACAAATTGTTTTCGATCATGCTGAAGAAATAAAAAATATTTTATTTGAATTAAAGAATGAAGTGGAGAACTGCTTTGTTGTTTTGGGAGCAGAGATCAACGGAAAACCAAGTTTATCGGTAATTGTAAGTGATAATTTGGTAAAAGAAAAGAATTTGAATGCCGGGAATATTGTTCGCGAATTAGCAAAGGAAATAAATGGGGGCGGGGGCGGACAGGCATTTTATGCGCAAGCTGGCGGAAGTAAACTCGAAGGATTAACGGCAGCTATTGAAAAAGCAAAAGCATTACTATAAAAATAAAACAAATGAAGAAGATCATCTGCATTTTTAGTATGGTATTCGCATTAGCGAGTATTGTAAAAGCGCAAACCACATCGTCGGAATTTTACGACGCAGGATTTAAAAAATACGAAGGTAAAGATTACAAAGGCGCCATTATGGATTACGACCGTTGTATTGAGAAGGATCCAAAGAATGCGGATGCGTATTACAATAGGGGAATGGCAAAATATTCGTTGGCGATGGATGATGAAGCAATTTTGGATTATAACAAGTCTATTGAATTAAAACCGGGTGTATTTGATGTTTATTATAATCGCGGTTTATGTTATTTCTGGAAAAAGGATTACAATAAAGCTATCACAGATTTTAATATTGCCATCAGTATAAAATCCGATCATGGAAAATCGTATTGTTACCGTGGCGCTTGTTATTATTATCAGGCAAAAGATGAAGAAGCTAAAAAAGACCTTACCATGGCCATTGGGTATGATCAAAGTTATGCTTGGAGTTATTACTACAGATCTCTTGTAAAATATGCCGCCATTGATGATCAAGGCTGCATTGATGATCTTACTTTAGCAATTGAAAAGAATAGCAACGAATATTTATTTTTTTATCAGCGTGGCTTAAGTAAATATTCATTAAAAGATTACAATGGCGCTATGGCCGATTTTAATATGACCATTGGTTTAAAAACTACGTATTCAAATGCATACACATGGCGCGGCACAACGTATTTTGCACAGGCAAAAGACGATAATGCGATCACTGATTTTAATAAAGCCATCGAAATGAATGCGAGCGATGCTCAGGCTTACCATTTCCGCGGCCTATCTAAAAGTTACAAAAAGGATATGACCGGCGCATGCACTGATCTTAAAAAAGCCAATACGCTTGGATATGCAAAATCAAAGGGAGAATTAGAAAAATTAGGCTGTAAGTAAAAAATGAATGAGTATAAGTTTGTTCGTTTAGATGATGATAATTTAAAAGATCTTCTTTTTCTTTACAAGCACGCTTTCAATGAGGTTACTGATCTTTCTTTCCTTCAAAAAAAATATGATACAACATTTACCGGCATCAAGCATGTAGGGTTTATTGCTTATCATTCTTCTACAAATGAACCAGCAGCGTATTATGGTGTTTTTCCTTTAAAACTAGAGATAGGTGGAAAGATATTGATCGCCGCTCAGTCGGGAGATACAATGACACATCCAACACATCGTGGAAAAGGCCTGTTCATTAAACTTGCAACAGAAACGTATGCATTAGCGAAGAATTTAGGGATTGAATTTATTTTTGGTTTCCCAAATTCTAATTCCTATCCGGGATTTATCAATAAACTGAATTGGAAACATTATTCAAATATTAATCACTACAAACTCAAAGGTAGTGGCATTCCCCTGGATAAAATAGTAAAGAAAATTCCTGCATTCTCTTTTCTTCACAACCTAGTGCTTCCTAAAAGAAGTTTATCCCAAAAGGATCAGTTCTCTAATTCACTTAAACTTCAATCCACATCAAGCGGAAACGTTTTTCATAATACAGAATTCTTTCAGTATAAATCGTACTATCCTTCTTTTATTATTGAGTTGGAAGGCGTAAAGTGTTGGGTAAAAATTGACGGAAGAATGTGGATAGGGGATATCGACTATTGCGATGAGAAGAAATTCAATGATGTAGTAAATGCATTGATAGCTTTCGCAAAAAAGAAATTCTGTTCAAGCATTGTATTCTCGGTACTGGAGAACAGTAGTTACGATCTACGTTTGAAAAATCTCGCGCAGCCAAATTCTTCTATTGCGGTGGGTTGTCTTGATCTTAGTGGACAATATAAGCCTGAGAATTTTGCCTATCAGGCCGGCGACTTCGATACCTTTTAAGATAAAATACTTTTTTTGTGAGCGAACTTAATTATTGATACTTTTGGCCAAACATAAAACAAAATAATCTCGTCCTTTAATGCCATTCATTCACACCAATCCAATAAATCTCATTTTAAGACGTGCTTTGTTCCCGTTTCGAAAACTAATGCCCGAAAAATTCTATTTCGCTATAAATGGTACTGAGGTTGTGAAACTAACGGAAGGAAAACGAATGATCTTTCATGCGAATCCAACCAGTAATTTATTACGCGTATTATTTTGGAAAGGGATCGAAGGATTTGAATATGCACCGTACAAGGTGTTTGTGGAATTAGCAAAACGATCTCACATTTGTTTTGATATAGGTGCCAATATTGGATATTATTCTATCGTAGCAAAATTATTCAATCCTAACGTCAAAGTATATGGGTTCGAACCATTGCCTTCGGCCAATAAATATTTTAAAATAAATGTTGAGCTTAATAAATTGAGCCATATTCACGTTCATCAGGTTGCCCTAACTAATTTTAACGGGAAAGCTAAATTCTATAGTAATTTAAATCCGCGTTTTCCAAATGAAACAGATCATTTGTATGGCGATAATAGTTTAAATACTGAAGCCACGGGTAATATCGCAAAAGTTGAATTTGATGTGAATACACAAACACTGGATAGTTTTGTCTCGGAGAATTTAAAACCCGAAGAGAGGATCGATCTTATTAAGATAGATACTGAAGGTACCGAGAATTTGGTGTTCGAGGGTGGACTGCATGTATTAAAAGTTCACCGACCAATTATTATGTGCGAGGTGATAAAAGGATTCATTGAAAAAGAAATAGAAGCGATCTTAAGCAAATGCAATTATTTTTATTATGAGGTAAAGGAGAATGGACTTATGAAAGTTGATTCATTGCGTGTGGAGAGTGGAAAGATCGATTTCTTTTTTGTTCCCCATGAGAAACAGGCCATGATCGAAAGCCTAATGAAAAACGTTAAGGGTTAAAAACCGAATTTGTCAAAGTCAACAGCCAATCGAAGCAGATTTGATTCGGATGTTGTTGAATTACTCACGGTAAAACGCGAAAGGATATAAGGGTCCTTATTATTTTCATTTAATTTATAAGTTACTGCAACAATATTTTCGTATCCTGCTTTCTTTGAATTTACAATGGTTGTTTCATTATAACTACCATCAGGAAATGCAAGCGATAGTACCGGTTTTTTGATGATCTTTTCAATGATGTGTTTCGAAACGCTCACTTCTTTAAAGCAATCTTCCGAATTTAGATGTTCAAGATTATAGTGCAAATGTGTATGAGATCCATATTCGATCAATGGTTCATCTTTGTAATTTTCGAGTTCTGTTTTGTGGATCATCTTTATTAGTTCCGGTTCTTTGGCTGCTTCCGAAATATAAATTGGATATTTTTGTTTTATTTCGTTCAAGTGTTTTTCTCTTTCAGAACCACTTTGTTTCATTAGATCGGTAAGCGATAATTTTAATGTGTCGCAATAAAAACCGGGATATTTAAATGTGCCTACAGTTAATTTAATATCCTCTTTTGTATGTTTTTGAATTAGATCGATCACATCGGGCCACACATAAAATTCTTTATTTTCCAAACTCTCGGTGATCAAATAGAACGTTGCAGGAACATTATGTTTTTTAAGAATAGGAAGGGCAACCGTGAAGTTATTAATGTAACCATCGTCAAACGTAATAGCAATTGTTTTTTTAGGCACTTTTTTTTGTGATCTGTAATTTTCAAAAAGCTCTTTTAGTGGAATGATAGCGTATCTCTCCTTTAAATAAAGGATGAGTTTTTCAAATTCTACAGAATCTAAATGCCGATTATTGAATCGTTTGCCTTTTATATTGGAAACTCCGTGAAAATTGATGATGATCTGTTGCTTTTTATTCTTAGCTAACAATAGCTTATCAACACCCATTCCAACCAAGGTGGGAAACAACAACTTCCTCGAAAGAGTTTTAACAATGCTCATGCGTGTGTTGGTTTAAGCTTTTGTAAAGTTAGTGATTCGTGACAATTATAGACGCCTTAGTTGCTCTCAAAATTCAAGCACCGGCATCAAGTACAGCAACAATGTTTCAATAGAAAGTAATATACTGAAAAGAGTTTTTAAGACCAATTTCGATTCAATTTTAAACACCTATCAATCAAATACATATAAAAGTATTTTCTTGTGGTTTTCCTCTAAAAAAACAATATCTTTATTAATTATTATATTTTTTGAGTATACAACATGAGCGAATTTGATGACGAAGGAATGAATGATAAAGAGTTTGAGGAGATACTGAAGCGGTTCGAGAATATGATCAATAATGGCGAGGCTTCTTTTTTTGATGCCGACGAGTTAGAGGAGGTCATTGAATACTACATGCAGTGGCTTAATTACGAAATGGCAAAAAAGGCCATCGATTATGGAATTGCTCACTATCCTTTTTCGTCTATCTTAAAAATAAAAAAAGCACAGTACCTTTCAACGCAACACTTTACGCACGAAGCATTGAATATGCTCAACGAGATCGAACAAATTGAGAATAGTAATTTTGATCTTTACATGACACGTGGGTATATATACAGTCAAATGGGTTTAGGCGAGCAAGCCATCGAGAATTTTAAAAAAGCAATTCCATTAGCCGAATTCAAAGATGAAGTATATGTTGCTTTGGGAATTGAATTTTTAAATGAAGATAAACCCGATGATGCTTTATTCTATTTCAAAAAAGCCATTAAAATAAATCCTAAGAACGAAACGGCGCTGAACGAGATCTCCTTGTGTTTTGATCTTACTTCTAAAGGCGAAGAAGCAGTTACTTTTTTTGCAGCGTACATCGAAAATAATCCTTACAGTTATTACGCTTGGTTCAATTTGGGTCTTTCGTACGGGCGCATGGGTATGTTCGAAAAGTCCATTGATGCTTACGATTATTCCATTGCCATTAACGAACAATTTAGTTCGGCCTATTTCAATAAAGCAAATTCCTTAGCGCAATTAAAACGTTATCAAGAGGCAATTGCGGTTTATAAAGAAACACTTAAATACGAAGAAGGCGATCCTGTGACCTATTATTACATTGGAGAATGTTATGAGAATTCGGAGGATTATGAAAATGCTTTGGTGAATTTCAATAAATGTGTAAAATTGGATCCCGCACATGCAGATGGTTGGTTAGCTATTGGAATTTCGTTGGATTCGCTGAATCGCTTAACGGAAGGAATTCATTATATCAAAAAAGCGATCGAAATAAATCCTAACGAAGCAGAATATTGGTATGTATTTGCCGAAGTGCAACAAAAATTAGGATTTCAAGAAGAAGCAGCTTTAGCGTATCAACGTGTTATTGAATTGGAATATCCCGATTACGATGTGTGGTTGGATTATAGCAAACTTATGCACGAAGCAGGATATTTTACCGAAGCCTTAGAAGTTATTCAAGAAGGTATCAAACATTTTCCGGATGTATCGCCGTTGCATTACCGCTTAGGAGTTCTCCTGTTAGAATCAGGAAGTAAACAAGATGCTATGTCGGTTTTTGCAAATGCTTTGCAATTGGATTATAATGAACATGCAACTATTTTTGAATATGCACCGGCCTTAGAGAATAACCACGAATTATTGCAACTAATTAATCAATACAAAAAGTAATTTATGCCAACTAAGTATAATTTTAATTTGGAACACATTCCGCAGCGTACCGAAAGACCGCGTTCTACCGGTTTAACGATGGTAATGGATAAAGGACTTTCGATGAGACAGGCAGAAGATCTTCTGGCGATTGGTACTGATTATATTGATTTTATAAAGTTAGGTTTTGGAACCTCTGTTGTTTCAAAAAATTTGAAAGAGAAGATAAAACTTTATAAGGATGCAGGCATGAAAGTGTATTTGGGCGGCACTTTGCTCGAAGCGTTTATTGTTAGGGATAAATTTGAAGAATACATCAAATGCATAAGCGACCTAGGTTTAAATTGCGCCGAAGTGAGCGATGGAAGTATCACACTGGATCATGATAAGAAATGCGATTATATTCATCGTTTGGCCAAAGATTTTACCGTATTAAGTGAGGTAGGAAGTAAAGAAGAAGGTGTTATCATTCATCCGGCACGTTGGATAAGCATGATGCAAAGCGAATTAGAAGCGGGTGCATTTAAAGTGATAGCGGAAGCACGCGAAAGCGGAACGGTTGGTATTTTCCACAAGAATGGAAGTGCACATACTTTATTGATCAATCGCATCGTAAATAAAGTAAAGATCGAAAATATCATTTGGGAAACACCGCAAAAAAGTCAGCAAGTATATTTTATAAAATTATTTGGAGCCAATGTGAATTTAGGAAATATTGGTCCCGACGATGTGATCCCTTTAGAAACATTACGTTTAGGATTAAGAGGAGATACCTTTTTTACATTTTTACCTGAAACAATGAAACAAGAAATATAGGACCTATGAAAGAAGTAACTGTACAAGAACTAAAAAAATTAAAAGACAGTAACGCCAATTTTCAATTGATAGATGTTCGCGAGGAACATGAATTTGATGAAATGAACTTAAATGGCTTGCTTATTCCACTTGGGGATATATTAGACAGAGCAGAGGAAGTTGCAAAAGATAAACAAGTGATCATTCATTGCCGCAGTGGAAAACGCAGCGCAACAGCCATTCAGGCATTGGAAACTCAGTTGGGCTGTACTAATTTGTATAATTTAAAAGGCGGAATTGTAGCATACGCTGAAGAAATTGGATTATAATTATGATAGAATTATTTAAACATATACTTCACTTAGATTTTGATTGGTTATTTCAAAATTATGGTACATCCATTTACGTGGTGTTATTTGTAGTGATCTTTGTAGAGACAGGTTTAGTGGCAATGCCATTTTTACCCGGGGATTCTTTATTGTTTACTGCGGGATTATTTGCACGTTCGGGTTATCTGAACATGGCCTATTTGATGGGCTTATTATTTATTGCCGCTGTGCTTGGAGATAATATCAATTATTGGGTGGGAAGAAAAATTGGAATAAAGGTTTTCAATTATAAGATCAAAGGGCGACAGCTCGTAAAAAAAGAATATTTGGATAAGACCCATGATTTTTTTGAGAAGCACGGAACAAAGGCCATCATCATGGCGCGTTTTGTGCCATTTGTAAGAACATTTGCGCCGTTTGCGGCAGGTGTTGGCGAGATGAGTTACAAAAAATATCTATCGTTTGATATTCTCGGCGGCGCTTTGTGGATAGGCAGCTTAACTACAGCGGGATATTTACTTGGTGAAGTTGAATTCATTCGTAAACATATTGATCTTGTTTGTTTAGGGATCATTTTCGTTTCCGTTCTACCAATTATTGTAAATATTTTTAAAGCACGCATGGGAAACGTAAAAAAGTAATGAGATATCTTTACCTAATACTCGCCGTTCTTATTCTAGCATCCTGCTCAGTAAAAAAACGCACCTATCGCGACGGGTATTATGTTGATTGGGCTTTTCAAAAGAAAACACCGGTAAAACAAACATCACCTCAAACTAATAAGCGCGAGAACCATCTTGTAAAAGAAGTGATCGAAACAGAATATGTTATCGCTTCAAATAATACTATTTCTGAAACACCAAGTTTTTTCCCCAATAAAAAAGTGATCCTAATGGACACTTGCGGTGATGTGATCACATTTAAATCGGGCGATCAAGTTACAGCGCGAGTAACAGAGATAACCGACGATAAAATAAAATACAAGCGTTGTGATAATTTGGATGGTCCCGTGTTTGTGGTAAATAAGGGAACTGTGGCAACGATAAAGTATGCAAATGGTGTGGTCGAAAAAATTGAAGCGCCACAACCCGTTTATAATCCGGATCCTTATACTAAACCCGGTAATTCTCAAAATACTTATAAGGGTCCCAAACGGATCCATCCATTAGCAACGTGGGCATTACTGTCTTTAATATTTTTATGGTGGTTGTTTGGTCTTGGAATAGTTCTTGGAGGTATTCTTTCTTATTTTGCCATTAAGGAAATTAATGCCAAGCCGGATATTTATAGGGGAATGAAGCTTGCTAAAATAGTATTTATTATTTGCAAAGTGTTAACGTGCGCAATATTGGGTATTTTTATATTAGGTGCATTGGGGTTGTGAGCCAATAATGTTAACCGCTATGGATCTTTGCTAAATCAAATTCCGTGAAATTATTCTTTACTTTTATTTTTATAACTATTTCTAACGCAATTTTATCGCAGGAAAAAGTAAAAAGTATCTCCGCTAATTTTATTTCCGAAAAAATAATCGTTGATGGAGATCTTTCTGAGTCTATTTGGCAAACAGCACAAAAAAGCGGCGGTTTCTGGCAAAATTTTCCTTACGATACCTCATTTGCCAAAGAGCGAACAGAAGTAATGGTAGCTTATGATGATCACAATCTTTATATCGCTGCAATTTGTTATGATAGCATTCCGCACAGATACGTTATCCAATCCTTAAAGCGTGATTTTTCTTATCCTATAAGTGATGCTTTTGTTGCAACCATAGATCCATTTAGCGATCAGCAAAATGGTTTTTCGTTCGGTTTGAATCCATATGGTGTTCAGCGCGAAGGTTTGGTGTCGAACGGTGGTGGAATGGGTGTAACAACTATTTGGGATAATAAATGGTACGGCGAAACAAAACGGCAAAAAGGAAAATGGACAGTAGAAATGCAGATCCCATTTAAATCCATACGATTCAAAGGGAATTTAGGAACGTGGCGTATCAACTTTTCGCGAAATGATCTTGGAACAAATGAGAATAGTTGTTGGGTAAAAGTACCACGTCAATTTAATATTTCTTCGTTGGCATTTACAGGCGATCTTGTGTTTGAAAAAGCTCCACCAAAAAAGAATGGCACTAATATGTCGGTTATACCATATGCCATTGGACGATTTAGTGAAGACTATAGAGTTCCGGGTTCACAAAAAATTGATGGAAGCGTAGGGGCAGATGCGAAGATGGTTCTTGGCTCATCACTTAATTTAGATATGACCATCAACCCCGATTTTAGTCAAGTAGAAGTGGATAGACAATTAACCAACTTAACACGCTTTAGTTTATTTTTTCCTGAACAACGTCAATTCTTTATCGAGAACAGCGATCTTTTTGATCGTTTTGGGTTTAGACAGATCCGTCCTTTCTTTTCGCGACGAATAGGTTTAGATAATGGAAGCATCATTCCCATTTTAGGTGGTATGCGTTTAAGTGGTAAGCCCAGCAAGAATTGGCGCATTGGAGTGTTGGATATGCAAACAGGTGAACGATCTTTTGCAACACGAAAAGTTTTTTCGCAAAATTATTTTACAGCTGCAGCTTCGTATAATGTCTTCAAGCGAAGTAATATTTCGGCAATATTCGTTAATCGTCAACAATTCGACACCAGCGGTTATTCGGATAATAATTACAATCGTGTTCTTGGTTTGGATTATAATTTAGCGAGTGCAAATAACCGATGGAATGGTAAGTTCTTTTTTCATCACTCTTTTGGAAGTAAGATAAATGCTAACGCATTCGCTCACGCAAGTTGGTTGAATTATACATCGCGGCATTGGAATGTAGAATGTAATCACGAATATGTTGACAAGAATTATAATGCTGAAGTTGGTTTTACCCCGCGTATTTTTCAAACCGATCAAACAGGAAAAGTAAATAGATTTACGTATTGGCGATTAGAGCCTCATGTTTACGCTTTTGTATATCCCAAAAATAGTCGCATCAATAAAATGGGACCAACTATTTATTTGGATCATTACCGTAATCAAGCATTTAAAAATACCGATTGGCTTGTGAAGAGCACGTATGATGTGTATTATAGAAGTTCTGCTTTTTTATTTTTCATTGGAAACGCTTACTATACAAAACTTTTGTTCCCAACCGATGTGAGCTTTAGTGGAAAGTCGCAAACAACTCCGGCAGGCGACTACTTTTATAAAAATGCTAGTGTGAATATTCGTACCGATGTACGAAAAACGCTCACCGGAGGAATTACAACAACCTATGGAAGTTATTTTACGGGAAATAAATTCTCTTTGGCTGCCGATCTTACATGCCGTGTGCAGCCATATGTGATCTTTTCTGCTTCATACACGCGCGACGAGATCTATTTACCTTACTTAAGCAAAAAAGTAGAATTGGATCTGATAAGTCCAAGGATAGAGCTTTCTGTTTCCCGTTCATTATTTTTAACTACCTTTTGGCAATATAATACGCAAGCAGGAAATATTAATTTTAATGGAAGATTGCAATGGCGATTTAGGCCTATGAGCGATCTTTTTATTGTATATAGCGATAATTATAATAACACCGATTTTTCGGTAAAGAACCGCGCGATTGTTATTAAATTTGTGTGTTGGTTGAATGTATAATGAGTGATAAACTTAAAATAGTGTTCATGGGTACGCCCGAATTTGCAGTGGCAAGTTTGGACGCGCTTATTCAAAACAACTATGATATTGTTGGAGTGGTAACCGTTCCCGATAAACCGGCGGGTAGGGGACAAAAGATCCAAATGAGCGCGGTGAAAGAGTATGCATTGAAGCATAACCTTAAAATTTTACAACCAATAAATTTAAAGGACGAGAAATTCTTAAATGAATTAAAGAATTTAAAAGCCGATTTGCAAATTGTTGTTGCGTTTAGAATGTTGCCCGAACTAGTTTGGAATATGCCACCATTAGGAACGTTCAATCTTCACGGATCATTACTTCCAAAATACCGCGGCGCTGCACCTATCAATTGGGCAGTTATCAATGGTGATACAGAAACCGGCGTTACCACATTTAAATTATCTCATGAAATTGATACGGGAAGTATTTTGTTTCAGGAAAAAGTAAAATTAGATGATACCACAACCGCAGGGGAATTGCATGATGAGTTGATGAAGATAGGAGCAGAGCTAATAGTAAGAACTGTGAAAGCAATTGATGATTCGCGTCATGGCAAGCCATTGAATTATATTAAGCAAGATGATAAACTTGCTACGCACGCTCCAAAATTATTTAAGGATACGTGCAAAATAAAGTGGGATCAACCGTTGCGAAAAATATATGATCATGTGCGAGGACTTAGTCCTTACCCCACAGCATTCACCGAATTTGTAGATGCGAACGGACAAACACAAACTTTAAAGATCTTTAAAGCGGTTATGATCGCAAATGCCGGTAATGCACCTAAAGGATCGGTAGACACTGATAATAAAACCTACATTAATATTAATTGTGCAGATGGCATTTTACAATTAATAGAATTACAGTTACAAGGAAAAAAAAGAATGGGCGTAAAAGAGTTTTTGAATGGCTATAAATTTGCGGAAGGAACTTTGCTCAAATAGAGTACCATTAATGATTAGCGGGCATCAAAGCTCTGGATCCCTACTATATTAACAAAAGCAGGGCGTTAATCTCTCAAAAGCCTTGCTGGGAGCCCGTTTCAGCAATAGTTATCAACAAAACCCCTGTTTTTCAACAATAATACGGCTTTTGTCCTCCGCAAGGCTTGACCACAGCGCAATATGAGATATATTTGTTCTCGAATTAATAATTGTTTAACCCTTAAAAAAAACTAAAATGAACAAAGCAGAATTAATTGATGCAATTGCATCTAGCGCTAAATTAACCAAGGCGGATGCTGGTCGTGCATTAGATTCAACGATCGAAGCTATCAACAAATCATTAAAAAAAGGTGAGAGAATTGGATTAGTAGGATTCGGTTCTTTTACTGTTGCTAAGCGTTCGGCTCGTGTAGGACGTAACCCACAAACCGGAAAAGAAATTAAGATCGCTGCTAAAAAAGTAGTGAAATTTAAAGCTGGTTCTGATCTTGCAGGTTCAGTTAACAAAAAGTAATTGCAAGCACAATTAAACAAAAAGCCATCACGTTATCGTGATGGCTTTTTTGCTTTCGTAAAATATTCTTAAAGTTCTTTCAAAATTACTTGATACAATTTGATCATACTCTCAACATCATCTTTGTGAACTTTTTCTTCAGGAGAATGTACACCTTGCTCACCGGCTCCAATAAAACACCAATCCCAAGGGTTCTCACACATTTGTAAACCTCCGGCATCACTACCACCACTTCCTTCTACTTCCAATTGATAAGTTACTTTATTCTTGTTAGCTATCTTAATGATCTTGTCAATAAAACTTCTTCTTGGAATTAAACTATCGCGCATCGAGATCACGGCGCCTTTGCCGGCATGCACACCATCACTTATCCAAGAGATATCGGAAATTAATCCCTGACAGATCTTGTAATTAGTGTAAAGATACTTTTGTAAATAAGCAACCGCTCCTCCACCGTGTTCTTCAAAAGTGCTAAATACAATAGCGCCGTTCTTTAATGTTTCGGCAACTTTTAAGGCGTTGTAAACACCAAGGCGATTATCCAAATAACATGATTGAATAAAATTTTTATCCTCTTTCCAATGTTGCTTAAATACCAATTCGGTTCCTCTTTCAAAGTCGCGTTTGCCTTTGTAACTCAATTCGCGCATGCCATGTTTTTCAGTAACCTGTAAAGTAACAGTTTGAGTTCCTTTCGAGTCGGTTCCAACTAATTCAAAACCTGTTTTACAAACCGGACCACCAATTTTCACTAATTGCTTACCGTAACGAACTGTAAAACCTATACTATCTAAATGAGCAAATATCGCCGTGCGGGGTTTCCCAAAAATTAAAATGATATTGTCCTGAAAACCTTTACCGCAAATTACTTTTGGTTTTTGCTTCCAGTTCTTACTATTCTTTTCAATATAATTCAAAACAAACTCTTTCATCAGCACTTCATTTCCGCTTGGTGCATGAATAGCACACATGGTCTTTACAAGTTCGTATTTGCTTTTTTTGGTCGCCATAAAAATTTATCTTGCTAAATATAGGTTTTTAAATGTTAAAGCCAAGCACCATCTTAAGAACTAAATTACTTTTGAAGTCGCCCAGGGCGTAATTTCCGTAACGATAGAAAACACCTACACCATAACTGCTAAAGCCGCTATGCAAGATGTTCTTGAAACGGATCCCTGTTTCGGTGTAGATCTTTGAGATATCAGAGAGTGATATATTGGTCAAGTTTTCGCGATTCAATAAATGTCCAACACCAACGTTATTCACTAATTCAAATTCAGGATTCACATATTTGTTTGGCTTAAATACTTTGCCTGTATTATAAGTGGTATACAAAGCGGCATACTCAGTACTTGCAAATTCGTTAAAGTACATGGTCTCAAATGAATTATCGGCACTGATATAATATTTTTTGATGCGGCTTCCATTATTATTGTACTGAAAACTATAAGGAACATCTCCAAAAACTTTTCCTACTTGCAATTGGTAATTAACATAACCACGGATCTTGAAAGGGATATGATGATCCAATCTCATATCAAGTTTATTGAATGAAACGGTATTTGAATAACCCATAACGCTTGTTGGAATGGTTTGCGAATAATTCACATAAAAACATGGCCAGTTGCTGCCTAAGGAGATAAGTCCTAAAAATGATTCAGTAAATTTTTCAAAAGGCCAGATCTTAAATTGTACACCTACCTCATTGGTGCTGAATTTATGGATATCATCATTAAAATATTTTTCAACACTGCCATATCCCGAACGAGAGGTGCGCTCTGCCACTTGAAAATAAAAACTGCTTTTTATAAAATGATTGATCGGGGTATTAAGCGAAACTTTTGCAAAAGAAACTTTATCCATCATTCCCACGAGGTAATTACGAATATTTTGTGTCGATAAAATAGAAACACCATCCTCTAAAAAATCAGTATGAGCTGTTTCTAAAAGATCGCGGGCCATTTCAAATTTGAGATTATTGCTTTTATTCCCCGTAAAGTTGATCTGAAATTGTCCGCCGTACTTCCAAGCCTTATCGCCAAAGCCATAACCTGCAAAACCTCCCAATGATGCCCACTTGGTAAGTTTTTCGTTGGTAACAAATCCTGCGCCCACGCGGATCTTTTCATAATCATTAGCTTTTAATATCTTTCGAATGTCTAAACTAATAACGCCAATTGGAATTTGTCCGGTACTAACGATCTTTACCAATTTTAATTTTTTATCAAAATTCTCTTTTTCACCAACACTGTCGATCACCGAATACGTGCGTTTTTCTTTTTCGCTTAAGCTATCATTTCGTTTGGTCTTCCAATATTCCTCATCCTTATTCTCATACCCTCTTGCATTTATCACTTCAATGTTCTTCTTCCTTATTTTTACGGTAGAATCTAAATTCACATCGCTTACATATAATCTACTTACACACTTCATTATTCGGTTAGCGCCTTTTTCATCCGAACTACTTACCTGTGCATTCTTGAACAAGATCTCGGTCACCAATTGAACAGGGAACCATTGTTTATCATTTACGCGTTTATAAAGTTGTTGAATTTTAACCGCGTTTGATTTATTTTTCTCGTCATAAGGTTCTGCAATTACATTGGCAAGAGCGTAATCATTCTTATTCACATATAATGTCCCTTTGAGCGCTTTAAAATTGGTATTCTTTCGCGGTTTGAAATCAATAAGTATGGTTGTGTCTATTCCTTCAATGATGGTATCGCGAATTTCAAAGTGATAGCGTTTGAAAGTTCCCTTTTGTAATGGATTCACGTATTTAATATCCATCACGTCGATGTTCTTGTCAAAAAAAGTGAACGATTGTAATTGTGAAGCAAGCGATGCGAACGGAGCGCTTTTAAATCCCGAAACGCGCGACGCCAAGATCTTTTCTTGAGTGATGTTCTTATAAATGTATTTTTTTTCGCTTGCAGATTCTATCAGAAAGAAATATTGCTTGTCAAGGAATTGCTTGTCTTTTTTAAATCTTGTTGTATCGTGATTGTAATAAAACTCATCACCCTCAGAAGTACTCGCGGTAAAATACGTTTTACCATAAGTTTCGCACGAATAAAAGGGCAGATTGCGTGGATCTAACTTTCCTTTATTCCTTATTAAACGCCTTATGATCTCGTTGGCGGGACTTTCTTTTGGATTCACAACAACTTCCATCAAACTTATACCCGCCGACTTTAATTTAATGATCAAAGGCTTGGAAATATCAACAGTGCTTAGATCAATTTCCATTTTTTCGTAAGAAACGATCTGCACAATTAAATGTGAAGCGCCCGAATTGAGTTTTAGAGTGAAATTTCCGTCAATATCTGTTGTGGTCCCTAAGTTAGTATTGTTTATACCAACAAATGCAAAAGGGATGGGTTGTTTATTGCGCTCGTCGATCACTTTACCCGAAATAGTTTGTGCATGCATGCTAATGCACAATAGCGAGGCAATAAAAAAGAAATAAGCTCTCAAGACCATTCGAATATTATTTTGTTTTAAAAAAATACTCTTTTAAATACAATGGTTCAAAGTAAGCAATATCTTCAAACTGTTTGGTCTTATATTTTGTTAAAGCCAAGTTTAACATATTGGCAGAAGAGGGAATGATATTTTCAAGGAATTTAGCTCCTGCAATAGTTTGCAACAATGTTTTGCATTTTGGCATTCCATCGCCAAAAAAATAAATGATCTTATCCGAAGCAAGATCTTTTACCGAAGTTTCACCAATGATCTTTGCTTCTGTTGATCTTACTTCCAAAAGTTGATCGTTATATGCGGCAGTATATATTTCCATGCGTCGTGCGTCTAACATCGCACAAAGTGTGACATTCTTTTCGTCAATTAGTTTAATGGCCCCTGCACTTAAAATTTGTAGAGTGTTCAACGAGATAAGCGGAATATTCAAAGCGTAACATAAACCTTTTGCAGCGCTTAAGCCAATGCGAAGGCCTGTATAAGATCCCGGACCCGCACTAACGGCAACTGCGTTCAAATGTTTGGGTGTTAAAGAAGTTCTTTTGAATAATTCTTGTATGAATGGATGCAAATTTTCGGCATGCGTTAAGCCTTCATTCAATTCAACCGTAGCTAAAAGTTGCTCGTCGTCACTCATAGAAACAGAGCAATTACCGGTGGCTGTTTCAATATGTAATAACACAGCCAACTAATCCTTGTTATAAAGGTCTTTTTTACTTACGACGACAACTTTGGATCCGTCTTTTAAACTTCGCGACACGGCACTATACGGACCTGAAATAACTTCTTCGCCTTTTTCTAAACCTGAAATTATTTGAATGAATTCATTGTCTTGAATACCCGACACAACTACTTTCTGCACTGCTTTTCCATCTTTGATCACAAACACTAATTCTTTTATTTCTTCTTCCGCTTTTTTCTTTTCTTTTTCTTCATCAATTTTTTCTTTATCGTTCTTCACTTCCAAACCTCCATTGTTCTCACCATCTTTTACCATCAACGAATCTTTATTACGAGAAGTTACCGCTTGAATAGGAACGGTAACCACATTCGACACACGCAAGGTTTGTATCTCTACACTGGCGCTCATGCCGGGACGAAAAGGAACAGGATTCTTTTCAGTAATTAAGAAGCCATATGATTCGCGAACCAAACGGATCTTCACCACAAAATTTGTTACCTGATCAATAGACATGTTGGCGATGTTAGCCGAGTTTGCCACTTCGGTAACTATCCCTTTAAATTTTTTATTCATGTAAGCATCCACTTCAATTAGCGCTGTATCTCCTTTATGAACTTTAATGATATCATTCTCGTTCACTTCTACGCTAACTTCCATTTCATTAAGATTAGCCAAGCGCAAGATCTCCGTTCCTTGAAATCCTTGCACGCCTTGCACGCGCTCACCTTTTTCAACATTCATTTTATAAACTGTGCCATCAACCGGAGAGTAGATGAATGTTTTTTCCAAATTGGTATTTGCTTCTTTTAATGAAGCCTCTGTTCCTTGAATGTTCGATTTACTTGCAGTAACTCCTGCGTCCAATGCATCCACATTTGCTTTTGCACTTTCAAATTGCGCTTTTGCCGCATCAAATTCTTGTTGCGAAATTGCGCCTTGATCAAATAATTTTTTATTACGTTTAAATGTAGCTTCCATGTTGACCAAGCTTGCTTTTGCTTGTTCCAATTGCGCTTCGGCTGTTTTTAAATTTGCTTTTGTACTACTTACCGAAGCATTCACGCGATCCAATGCACTCTCGTAAATATCCGGTTTGATACGGCATATCAGTGCTCCCTTTTTTATTTCATCGCCTTCCTTCACCAACATTTCGGTGATCTCTCCGCTCACATCACTTGTGATCTTTAATTCTGTCTCAGGCTGTATCTTTCCGGTGGCCGAAACAATCTCAACAACACTGCGCAATTCAGCTTTATCTAACGTTACTTCAAAAGGTTTGGTGCCCTCACTCACTTTCATGAAGATGATCACCACTAAAATGGTAACCCCAATTCCCATGATCCAATAAAGTTTTTTCATATACAAGTAAAATTAAAGTCGAAGCTCAAATTTAGGGAATTTAAAGTTCAATACTATTTATACTATAAGTATTTTTTGGGCCTATATATGCGTAAATTGCCACTCATAAAGTTTATTAGTTCACATGGCACAAAAAGAGGCAAATGCCTTGGTTACCGAAAGCAGTCCTTACTTGCTACAGCACGCCTATAATCCTGTAAAATGGCAAGCATGGACCACACAGGCTTTTGAAGAGGCAAAAACGCAAAATAAACTGGTAATAATCAGTGTGGGTTATAGCGCATGCCATTGGTGTCATGTAATGGAACACGAGAGTTTTGAGGATGAAGAAGTAGCCGCTCTAATGAATGAGCATTTTATCTCAATAAAAGTAGATCGAGAAGAGCGGCCCGATGTAGATAATTTGTACATGACAGCGGTTCAATTAATGACCGGACATGGCGGTTGGCCGCTTAATTGTATTGCATTGCCGGATGGAAGACCGGTATATGGTGGAACATATTTCAACAAAAAGCAATGGATGAATGTGCTCACCAATTTGGTGAATGTTTTTAAAGAGGATAAAGAAAAAGTTTTAGAGTATGCAAAAAATTTAACGGAGGGAATAA
>JAHEYC010000031.1:0-21402 GCA_023251775.1 Sphingobacteriaceae bacterium
GAGATCGTAATTGGGGATATGGCGAATGCGCTTTTGGTATAGCGGTAGCTGCCAATGATGCCAATAAAGTTTTGTTTGGTGATTTTGGTTTTTGTCACAAAACAAGTAATGGCGGAACAACTTGGAGTCAAGGTTATGTTGATCCTGCTTCACAAAATACAATTAATGTAAATACACCTACAGGAAAAAATTATGTAAGCGCAGGAATAGAAAATACAACATGTTGGCAGGTGCTTTGGAATACTGCAACAAGTATGTGGTCGTGTTTTTCCGACATAAAAGGAATTCGCAGCACAGATGGCGGAAATTCGTGGTCGTTCAATTATACAGGGCATAATGGAAATTCGATGTACAGAGTTGTGAAACATAGTAACGGAAATTTATTTGCAGGAACATCCAACATCCATGATATGTATCAAAGCACGCGTTTGCAAGATGCAATTTTAGATGGCGCCGATGCAGAAGGAAAAGTGTTGTACTCAACTAATGGCGGATCAACTTGGCAAAACGTGCACACATTTGGTCACCCCGTATTTTGGGTTGCACTCGATCCAAATAATGCGAATAGAGCGTATGCAAGTGTGATTCATTACAATGGTGGAGCAGGTTTGGGTGGAATTTATATTTGCAATGATCTTAATAATTTGGGAACATCTACATGGACACTCTTGCCAAATCCTCCGCGCACTGAAAAACATCCTGCAAGTATTAATGTTTTGAACGATGGAAAAATGGTGGCAACATATTCAGGAAGAAGAACAGGGGCAGGAGTATTTACGGCAAGTTCCGGAGTATTTATTTATGATCCTGCATTAAATTCTTGGACCGATGTTTCGCATTTAGGAATGTATTACTGGACAAAAGATCTTGTCCTTGATCCAAACGATGCGCAACAAAATACTTGGTATACTTGCGTGTTCAGTGGGTGGGGCGGTCCACCAAATGGTTTAGGAGGTGTTTACAAAACAACTAACAGAGGAACAAACTGGACAAAACTCACTAATATTATTGATATTGATAGAGCAACATCATTAACGTTCAATCCAACTAATGCAAACCAAGTTTATATTACGGGCGAAGGTTGTGGTTTGTGGACCTCAAGTAATATTAATTCGGTTACACCAACATTTTCTTTGGTGCAGAGTTATCCTTTTCAGCAACCCGAGCGTGTATTTTTTGATCCGTTCAATACTCAAGAAGTTTGGGTAACAAGTTTTGGAAACGGAATGAAAACAGGAACGGTGAGTGCAGTAACAGGAATGTTAGAATTTGCAACAAAAGTTGAAGAGGTAATTATTTATCCAAATCCTGCTTCCGAAAAAATTTCTGTGCTTCTTAATTCAGGTTTAGAGAATAGTTCGTATACCATTTCAGATATTACCGGCCGGCAGATCTTGTCAGGTAAAATAACTGCTGAAAATTCTGAAATTGCTACTTCAGGATTGAGCACCGGCACCTATATTCTCCAGGTAAAGAACCAAAAAACAACAGTTTCTAAGAAGTTTTTTATTTCCAAATAGCTGATCAAGAGGAAAAAACACTAAATCCCTTTAGGCTTTGGGCTGTTCTTAATTTGTTTGTTATTACCTGGTTTTTAACTAAATCCAAGGCATTTTTGTCGAAAAAGGGGCGGTTTTTTTTTGTACTTTAGCGGAGCAAAAAAAATCTACATGAAGAAAATCTACTCAATTCTTACTATTATCGTATTGCTAGCAACCACAAACGGTTTTTCTCAGCAATCTTATTTTAGAGCACCAACAGGAACTGCTACTACAACCATTAGAGTTCCGAACGGAACATCAGCGCATGGTTATTTTAGAGGATGCTTTGTAATTCCGGCTTCCGAACTTTGTGGCATCACAACTGTAACAGCATTGAATTCGGTTGGCTTTTGTTTGGTGAACGGATGTGGAAGTACTCCTGTAACAGGAACCATTCAGATCTATCTTCAAAATACAAATGACATCAGTTATCAAAAAACAAGCACATGGACTTCTGTTATTGCACCAATGACATCGGTGTATAATAACACAATGACCCTACCTTTAACAGCAGGACCAGCTACAGTAAATTTACTATTGCCATCAGCATTTACATACACAGGCGGTGGACTTTATGTTGCGTACGATTGGTTCTCAGCAGGACCTTTCGAAACAGGACCTACCATTGCTAACTCTCAAGCTGCAACTAACCTTGCATTTGGTGGTGCTTCACAAAGTAGTAATGTGTCGCCTCCTGCAGGTTTAGCTAATACTAATACACGTCCTAATTTCAATTTGGGATATTTAAACACATTCACAAACGAGATCTCTATTGAACAAGTTGTGTGTCACGGAAAAATTCCAATTATCCCAAGTGCACCTTATTCATTTAGTGTTGTTGCAAAAAATCAATCGAGTGTTGCTGTAACAAATGTTACACTCAATCTTGCTTTAGGTGGTGCAAATTCTTTTGCAACAAGTACAACCGTTCCTTTTATCGCTCCAGGCGCAACAGTTATTACAGGATTCCCTGCATACACACCAACAATTCAAGGCGCAAGCACAGTTACTATTAGTGCATTGCCTGATGATAACAACTGTAATAACTCGGCCACCATGAATCAATCGGTTACTTGTGAAGTGTTAGGTTTAGCGCAACCTTCCAACGCAGTAAATAATTATTCGTTAGGTGTAGGTTATACAAGTGGCGGTTCTTCTATCGTTATGAGATTTAAAACGGCGGTTACCTCATCTGTTTATGCGGTAGATTGTGCTATTGGAAATGATCCTTCAAACGTTGGTAAACCTGTGTTCGCTATTTTGACAACCAGCAATGGTGCCCTTATGGCTGCAAGTAACACACTTATATTAACCGCCGGTCATCTTGGTAAATTTGTAACGTTCTATTTCCCTCAAAGTTATACATTAAGTCCTGCCAACTATTATCACATAGGTCTATCACAACCAACGGCTCCACATTTCCCATATGCTGTTTTACCAGTGAATTATATTCCGATGAATTATTTCTTTCAATCGGGTGTGTTAGGAGGATTTATTATTTCGTTTAGTCAGAGTTACGGTATGTTTGGTTTTGAACCCATATTCGAGAACGGAATTACTTTAACGGTTAACTCTGCAACTATTTGTAGTGGAAATTCAGCGACACTTACTGCAAACAGTAGTATGAATAATTATACATGGACACCAACAGCATCAACGTCGAGTCAAATAATTGTTGCACCTAATACTTCAACTTTATATGAAGTGTATACAAACTCAGCTTCTACATGTTTTGCTAAAAAAGGAGCGATTGTAACAGTTAATATCACACCAACTATTACGGTTCCTAACGGAGGAATTTGTCCTACACCCGGTTCATATACTTTCCAACCAACTGGCGCGCCAAGTTATACATTCTTACCTACCGGTCCGGTTGATTCGCCAACTGCAACTACACAATATACAGTTGTAGGTTCATCAACTGCAGGTTGTATCAGTAATGTTGTAACACCATCAATTATTGTAACAAACTCTGTTATATTATCTGCGGTTTCACCTTCTGCTGTTTGTTTAGGCAAATCTGGTACGTTAACGGCTAGTGGCGCTGCAACGTATTCGTGGACAACCGTACCGGGTTCTACATTAAATCCAATTGTTGTTACGCCTGCAGTACCTAATACGTATGGTTTATATGGAACTGTTGGAAGTTGTACTGCATTCATCCAAATATTTGTGAACGTAAATCCAAATCCAACTGTAGTAATTGCTCCATCAAATATTGTCTATTGTACCAGTAATGGTCCAACCACCATGACAGCGACCGGTGCGGTAACCTATTCTTGGAGTACAGGCTCAACAACCAACACGGCTATTGCAACACCAACAAGTGTAATTACATATTCGGTACTAGGTACTGATGTGAACGGTTGCACCGATTCTGATTTCTTTACGATCGGGCCTGCGTCGAGTCCAACCGTTACAGCTTCAACAAGCAACGCAACAATTTGTATCAATAGCTCAGCAACAATAACTGCGAGCGGTGCTGCGGTATCAACGTATTCGTGGAGTGGAAATACATCTACAACAAGTATTGCTGTAGTTTCTCCAACAACAACAACAACGTATACAGTTTATGGTTATGCCTCAAATAATTGTTATGGCACCTATACCATCACTCAGTTCGTTGATCCATGTGCGGGATTAAAAGAGATAGGAGTTAATTCGTTAAGAGCGGTTATTTATCCTAATCCAAATACGGGATCATTTAATATTAGTATTAGCACAATTTCTAATACTATGAGTGTTGAGATCTACAATATTTTGGGCGATATGATGTATTCGCAGCCAATAACGAATACCACAACGGCTGTAGATATGAGTAAGCTTTCAAATGGCGTTTATTTGGCTAAGATCAAAGAAGGAAGCCAGATAATTGAGACCATGAGGGTTATTAAGCAATAAGGGTTCAAAGCCTTGAAATTAAAGAGCGGTCGTTAAAATGACCGCTCTTTTTTGTTCTAAATATTTAAAAACACCTCATTAGCGGTTAATTATTTCCAAATTTATTCTTTGTTAACTAAATGTCTTTTTCTTTTATTTGTACTCACTCTATAATTTGCGTAAAATTGTATCATGAATAAGATCCTCATTACCGTTAATGCGTTGTTGGTTATTGCTGTTGGATATTTGTTCTACCGCGTAGGTGGAAACAATACGGCTGATCCATCTTCGGATGGAAATAAAGAAGAAGTAAAGAAACCTATTATTGTTGAGAATAAGAATGTTCCCATCACCGGTAAAATTGCCTTCATCAATATCGATCAGATCAATGAAAAAAGTTTGTTCGTAATGGATATGGTAAAGAAATTGGAAAAGACCAAGAATTCGATCGAAGCCAGTTTAGAGAATTTGGGAATGCGTTACGAAGAGAAAGTGAAGGATTATCAAAGTTCGGCAAGCGCAGGTATTATTCCTGAAAGCGAATTAGCGGCAAAAGCAAAAGAGATCCAAAATATTGAAAAGGATGCACAAAGCAAGCGCTTGCAAATGGATAATTTGGGAATTGAATTGAACGAGAAGAACGATTCTTTTAAAGCAGAGATAAAGAATCTTATCAACGAACGGTATTCAGGAAAATTTGATTATGTATTGACCTATAGCGAAAATGTTCCTTTGATCGTTTATGGAAATCCATCGTTTGATATCACCGAAGAAGTGATTACTCAGATAAACGATTCGTACAAAAGCAAAAAAGCGGTTGCTAAACAATAATCTATTATGGCAGAGAATACACAAATGACAGCCCTACATTCGAAGATAAAGTCTGTAGCAGAATTCCATGAAGTGTTCAAAATTGGTAATGCCAACCAAATAACTTTAATAGAGGAGAGGGATTATACCTTACGCTATAATTTAATTAAAGAAGAGAACGAAGAGTATCTTGACGCCTGTAAAAAGGGAGATATGATCGAAATAGCCGATGCATTAGGAGATCAATTATATATTTTATTCGGAACTATTTTAAAACACGGATTGGAACACAAGATAGAGGAAGTTTACGACGAGATCCATCGCAGCAATATGAGTAAGCTGGATGAAAAAGGCGAGCCAATTTTTAGAGAGGATGGAAAGATATTAAAAAGTAATTTGTACTTTAAACCGGATATCGGGAAGATATTGAAGTGAGAGAAGTCTTTAGAGGCAGAAACCACAGAGACCTTCGCTCTCACAGAGTTTAACACAGAGGACACAAAGAAAAAGGAAGCTACGCTTCCTTTTTTTATTTTAAATTTTTCTGTGTGACCTCTGTGAAAAAACTCCGTGACCTCTGTGGATTCTGCCTCTAAAAAGCCCTATTGATCCCCAACATCCATCTGAACTGAACATAATCTTTTTCGGCGTAAGGTAAGCGTGTAATAAAGAATGGCATATCAAATCGAATGGTCAATGGTTTTAATCCGCTTAATTGTCCCCAACGAATAATATTAAATGTAGCACCAACACCTGCATCTGCCATTGGAGTTCCCATGACAATTGTTTTGCCTGGTTTATTGGTATTTATCATTCCTGCATCGCCAAATAAATACGGTTGAATTTTAATACTGTTCTTTAAGAATTTAGGATTGAACCAACTAAATAATTCGCCAAACTCTAATTCCATATTGAACGCAGCGCCTGTACTTCCTTTATATTGATACGAAAAACTTCCATCGGGATTTTGCTCAGGTAATAAATATCCCGAGAAGCCACGTAAATTTAAACCACCGCCTGCAGTGAAATGATTTGTTACATTACCATAACCTCCCCATTCGCGTGCTACAAATCCGTACGAACGTGTGTATTTGTTATCCATTAATTCTTCATTATTAGCACCTGCAGTATATAACATACTTTCGCTTGGCATGAGTTTTCCAAAACCAAACTGACCAAACACGCGCGTATTAATATTTATTTTTCCGAGATCATTTTTATTGACGCATGATAAAGTAATAGCTGAGTAATCATAATCATTTGTAAATGCCGCCGCACGGGTATTGAAATTAATGACACCTGTTCCGCGTTTGTAACGGTAAGTGTGTTCCATTCCAAAATGCATGGCACTATTGAATTTTTGATAACCCCATTCAGTTGGATTGATCAAATAAGGAATATCTCCTTCAATATCACGCAACATGGCTTTGTAATGTGTGTAGAAACGTGTTCTATCGTTATTACTTCTTTTTTCTAAACCAATAGTGGCTCCATCTAAACCATCAAGTGATTTGAGTTGTAAATAAAAATTTGCCTTTTTGATATAACGATTCAAACTTGTTCTGTAATTAAAAATGAAAGAGATGGTACTGTAATTATTTACTTTATCGCTGCTCTTGATATACGATTGCAAAACTCCCGAACTGAACCAACCTGTAAGATCAAATACATGTTTGGTCATTAAATAATCTCCGCTTAATGCTAAACCTACTTTTAATCCGTCGTAACCATTATGCCAAATGCTCGGACGCAAACGCATATCATATTGTTTCCAATTTGGTGGATTATATACTTTTGAATCAAAGCGTACATTAATGCGACCTTTTTTCATGTTATTGGTCATATCAATATCGGCCATGCGTTTACTCGGGTCGATGATCACATTTTTAATTCCTGAATTTACATTGATGGTAGCTGTGTAAGTTGTTTTTAGTTTTGGTCCCCAACCGATCCAACGCGGTAAAGTAGTGGCGCCCGTAGGTTTTTCGAACCAAGTATTTGGAATATAATAATGCCTTGCCGAATCATTTCCATCAATGATAGCGAAATCTAAAGGCATTTCCATACTTCCCTTACGTTTAAACGTTAAGGTATAATTTCCTTTTCCTTTATATTTTATTTTTCCAATTTTATAATCGATAGTTTTTGTTGTTTCCATCCATTGATCAAAGAACCAATTAAGATCCTGACCGGTAAATTGTGTGATCGCATTCCTAAAATCTTCAGGGTAAGGATGACAGAATTTCCATTGATAAAAATAAAATTGCATGGCTTTATCAAACAGTGCGCGGCCCAATACATATTCCAAATTCTTAAGCATGGTAGCTGTTTTAAAATACACTTGGCTATATCCACCGCCGTGACGAATTGCCCCATTGAAATCATCGCCGTGCGTATTTAAAGTAACTTGTTCATCCTTGATCACATTAGTTGCGTAATAGGGATTGTAAATATCGCCGTCAACTACTTTTAATGGCTTGGTATATTCCGCCACATATTTTTCCATTAATGTTTTTGGTTTTTGTTTTCCGTCAATTTCAAACGGACCATCAATGAATTGATAAGTATCTGCAGTGTAAAATTGTGTAAAGCCTTCATCCAAACTTGGACGATAGGTTTCATTACTTCCCACCATTCCAAAGAACCAATTGTGTGTTAGTTCATGAATGAATAAACCTCTGTAGCCGGGATCCCATCCGCCGTTGAGCGTTATCATTGGATATTCCATTCCATCTTGCGCATCGGCACTGATCATTTTTGGGTAATGGTAAGGACCAATATTATAACTGTTCACTTCAATTATTTTTGTGAGATATTGTGTGGCGTTGTACCAACCTGCAGCGTGCGGTTCTTGAACTAATGCAATACAACGAATGCCATCTATTTTTGATTCGCCAATACGATAATTAGGATCGCAGGTATACGCAACGTCATGAACATTTATTGAACTGAACTTCCAGGTTTTTTTTGTACCGTTTTTTTTGATGATAACAGAAGGTGGAGAATTAAAAGGTTTTTTTAGGAAATTGGAAATGTCTAATTTTTTACGAAGTGTATCAGGAAGCATTTCACTTTCGTTGGTCATTACACCCGTACCATCGCAAATATAATTATTGGGAAGAGAAAGCTCCACATGATAAGAACCAAAATCTCCATAGAACTCATGATCCATATGTTGATGCGTATCCCATGCCATTTTATGATCAAAAACAGAGATGCGCGGATACCAATGCACAATATCGTATTGTTTGCTGCCAAATGAATTGAACATTTTCATACGGTTGCGGATCGCTTCTTTATCAAAGTATGTTTTGAATTTAATATTGAAGGTAACCGACTCACCCGATTTTACCGGCTTTGGCAGCCAAACTTTTAAAATGGTATTATCCAATTCTGTCTTTAATTCAAGTCCGTCTACCATCATGGATTCTACTTGTGTACCTAAATTCTTTTCGCGGTATTTCCCAAATTTTAATGTGTAATCGTTGTTCTTATAAAGATCGGTGGCGTATGAATCTTTATTTTGCGCATTGCTGTATAAATGGAAATATACGAACGAAAGATCATATGGGGAATTATTCCAATAAGTAAGTTCTTCTTTAGCGCTAATAATATCGGTGCTATCATTTAGATCGGCATTGATATTATAATGCACGTCTTGTTGCCAATAGCCCTCATAAGGCTTTCTGTTCTTCCAATAAAGTGGATTAGTAACAGATCGGTAATCCAAATACTCGGTTTGAGCAGTAAATATAAGTGGTACAAAGAAAATTAATACTAAGTGCTTAAAACGCATATTCTATTGGAATTATTGAGTAAATATGGGTAAAATAAATGAGGAAAAAAAGAGGAAATGAGTGAATGTTATCCGCTGTAGAGTCCCGTAAGGATGACATAGTTGAGGAAGTTAAATTTAAGCTGACTTTCAAGTCCCGTAGGGACGACCTATAGGTAAAACTAATAAGTCGATGATACGAAAGCCCTGTAGGGGCGACATGTTGGTTCTGCTTTTTTTTCGGGACAAAATGTCCCGCTCAACCTGAACATCCCGATCTCAAGTTGGACGGGACATTTTGTCCCGTAGCCGAATAAACGCAACACCGAAACCAATATGTCGCTCCTACGGAGCTTAGATTTTTTTATGAATATTAAGTCCCCGCCGAATTGCTAAAAACCTTCTGCCATTTAGCCAATACAAACAGCTTGAACACCATTTTAATATGATTCATCTTGTTTTGATCGAATCGTTTTTTTAATTCAGATAGATCAACAAAATCAAATCCTGCTTTTTCAATATCATCAAACATTTTTGGTAAAAGCTCAATTACCCAAGCTTTCATGGGTGTTTCAAAACCAACTTTATCGGTGCGTTCATAAATTTCTTTTGGTAATATGTCTTTTGCAGCTTCGCGTAAAAAATATTTAGAAGTTCCGTTATGAATTTTTCGTTTGCCGTTAAAACTAAACATCAGATCTATCAAATTCATATCATCGCTAAAAGGGGTTCGGCTTTCTACACTATGCCACATGCCGCAACGATCTTCGCAACGTAAAAATGATTTTAAACGTTTATAGCCCATGTCGGTAATTAATTGTTTGTTGACATTGGTTTCAAATGAATTTTGATTTTTAATAGGGTAGAGGTCAACAAATTCTTGTTTGAGTAATTTAAGATGACCTTGTGTGATGCCCGGGAAATACTGTTTTGTTTTTTGTTTGGATAAGAACGTAAATGGTGCTTTTATACTTTTACCTGATCCTGAAACCGCTCTCGTCCAACACAAAGGACCGTTCTCTCTTAGTGTTTGATCCCATTTGCTAATATAATGATGATGATATCCCGCAAATAATTCATCGGCGCCTTGCCCGTCTAATACCACTTTTATTTTATTTTCTTTCGCCAAACGCATCACTCTAAATTGAGCATACGTACTTGTATCCCAAATGGGCGCATCCAATGCATAAATAAGATCGTCAATGTCTTTTTCAAATTCAGAAACGGTTGGTTCTGTTTTAGAATGTTTGGCATTTATAATTTTACTTACAAGCTCAGCATATTTTTCTTCGTTAACCGCCCCGCTTTTAAATACAGAAGTAAAACAATGTATTGGCGCTTTTACATTCTGCGCCATAATTCCTGCAATGACGCTGCTGTCGATTCCTCCGCTTAAACACGTCCCAACTTCCACATCGCTGCGCATGCGCAAATGAACGGTTTTAAATAATTCTTTTTTTACGAGATCAATTAATTCATTGTCGTTTAATTTCTCATTAGTAGTTGTTTCAATTTTCTTGCGCTCGAAATAAAATGAGAATTTTACGGAATGTTCTTTCGGGTCGAACACTAAATTTTGTCCTGGCCATAATTCGTTAATACCTTCAAAAAAATTCGACGTGCAATTCTCTAATTCTTCATCCACCAAATAACTATGCAAAGCGCGCTTATTGAATGTTGCTTTTATCAATCCACTTTTAATAAAAGCTTTTTGCTCGCTGGCAAATGCAAAAAAGTTTGAATTATGAATATAATAGAATGGTTTTACGCCAAGTCTGTCGCGCGATGCAAAAAATGTATTGGATCGTTTATCGTAAATACAAAAGGCCCACATGCCATTGAAATGCGGAACACAATCTTGTCCCCATTCTTTGTAAGCATTAATGATCACTTCGGTATCTGATTCTGAAACAAATTTATGTCCCAGCCCTTTTAATTCTTCTTTAAGCTCTTTGTAGTTATAAATTTCCCCATTATAGGTGATCCAAACATTTTGATCGCCATCACACATAGGTTGATGTCCTGTATCATTCAGATCAATAATGGCCAAACGCCTGTGCGCAAATGCTGCAAAAGCATTTATAGGTTCTTTATAGTCTTCTTTTGGAATATAAGCTGTAGAATTTCCTTTGAATTTTTCGCTCTCAGAAGTTTTGTAAGGGGTAATTTTGTTTTCGGAAATTGCTAATAATCCTTCACCATCCGGACCACGATGTTTAATGGTCCTGCTCATACTCAACGCAATTTCTGTTGCGCTTTGATGATAGTTTTTAATGATGATGCCTGCAATTCCACACATTACTTAACCCACATAAATATTTTGTTATTGTTGAGATAGCGGTCGAAATCCTTGTCGAGCATGATCACACAAAAATCAATAAAAGGTAAAATTCCCAATACACCGCCAAATGTTCCAATATAAACAATTGGAACATGTGGCGCAGTTCCTAAATAAATGCGATGTAAACCAACAATGCCAAACGGAAAAGGAAAAGCTAAAATAGCAGCCATCACTTTTTTATTTTTTTTGCGCTGCTTTTTTACGAGTTGTAAAATAGGGTTAGGACGAACATTCTCAAACGTTGTTTCAGAAAATTCGGTTTCAGTATAGGCGCATGAATCAATAACAACTCCTAAACTATCAATGAAATAAATTTGTTGAGAGGCTTTGGCTTTTTGAGAAAGGCCTAAGTACAAAAAAAGAAATATGGCGAAGCTATAACGCATTTATGCATTAAACGAGCTTCTACCCCCATTTATTATGCCGATCACTTTGCCTTGCAAGGTTTTATTGAGGAAAGGACTATTTTTTGATCGAGAGTGATTGTTCTTATCGCTGAGTGTTGACGTTTGCTTTACGCTAAAGATCGTCAAGTTAGCATCCGCATCTTCTTTTATGGTTTTTTGTTCCATTCCAAGTATCGCTCTTGGCTTATTACTCAGTGCTTCTATAGCTTCTTCTAATCCGTGATTTTTGAATGCTTCGGCTACACAGTTAAATGTGGTTTGAAGATTTATTATTCCAAAGTCTGCCAGATCAAATTCTAATTCTTTGCTTTCTACATCTTGTGGATTATGATCGCTCACAATTACATCTATGGTTCCGTTCTCAACGGCTTTGCGTAACGCTTCTACATCTTTTTTAGTGCGAAGTGGTGGATCCAATTTGTAGTTCGAATCAAAATCATTTAGCATCGAATCATCATACATTAAATTAATGGCCGCAACCCCGGCTGTGACATTCATTCCTTTTGCTTTTGCTTTTTTGATGATGTCCACACTTCCCGCTGTGCTGATGGTTGGGATATGAACTTTTCCTTCGGCGTATTCAAGTAAACTTATATTTCTTTCCAGCATTAATTCTTCTGCTATGGCGGGCATTCCTTTTAATCCTAAGCTTGTCGACGTTGCGCCTTCGTTCATTTGTCCGCCGTGCGAAATATTTTGATCGTTGCAATGCGCGATGATGAAGGAGTTAATATTATTGGCATATTGCACCGCCCTGATAAATAATCCGGAATGTGTGATGGGATGTTTGTGATCGCTGAAGGCTAAAGCGCCTGCAGTTTTCATATCGAACATTTCTGCTAATTCTTTTCCTTCTGTTTTTACAGTGATGGAGCCAATTGGAACAACATCCACCAATTTATCAGTTTTGTTGAGGATATATTCTACCGTTGATTTGTTATTGATGGAGCACTGATCGTATCCGTGAACACACACACTTGTAAATCCTCCGGCGGCGGCGGCTTTTAATCCGCTCTCAATGGTTTCTTTATGTTCTAACACAGGATCGCAAAAAACCGATTGCATATCTATCCATCCATTCGACACATAAAGTTCGTCGCCCTCAATTACTTTACAATTTGTTTTTGTACCAATACTTTTTTTGATCTCGGTGATCTTTCCACCTTCGATCATGATGTCAACTTTTTTTCCGGCAAACTCGCTGTTCTTATCCAGTACTGTTGCTTGTTTTATAAGTATGGCCATATCGTATTATTTTAAAAAACGTATCAAACAAATTTCTATTGCAATAAAAAGTAGGGAAAATAAAAGGCACCATTTCCAAAGTTTTGTTCCGTTAGCCTCTAACTGGATGGCTTTGGCTACACTTGAGGTGTTTTTATGGTCAATCAAATTATAGTTCTTCAAACTGTTTTTTGATATGATGTCTTTTAACTCCTCTAAGGTACTAAAAATTAAGTTAGATTCTAAACGATCGTAATTAAAAGCCATATTTTGTTTGATAGAACCCTGCCAAACCACGTCGTAGAAGCCCGCCAGAGCCAATTGCTTATCTACAAAAAGGTTCATATTAGTGTTAATTACCCTCATTTCAGGGATCATATCCATTTTAGTACCGTGGCCCGCAATATGAGGCGGGGCCTCACTTGTGAGTCCTTCCGAACGCAAACGAATGGCATTACTCGTGTTCAATTTATAAAAAAGTGGTTGAGGCCTTAAGCTCGTTACCGCAATTCGTATAAAAGTGGGCACAAAAAGCGCGTGTTTGCAAAAATTGCTTTGTTTTTCGCTTAAGGAAGAGGCGAAAAGATAAATGGAAGAGTTTTGCATAGTCACACGCGTCAAAAAGGGATCTCCGTTTTGGATCGTGTAAATTAATTGTCCGCTACTTTTTGCTTGAGGATAATGTTGCAACGACAACGGCAAATTTAATTGCGGATCAATTTTTTCGAATACACCTTCAAAGAATGGATCGTTCCTATCAGGTTTATTTAATTTAAGTGCATGTGTATCTAGATTTGAAATGGCAGGTAATCCTAAAGCAGAATAAAACGGTGTGTATAATTCCGGTTTGATCTTTGTAGAAGGAATAACAACAATGTTTCCACCTTTTTGTGTGAACTTAGAGAGTTCGCTTATTAATCCATTGGAAGGCTCGCTTATCTCATTCAGAATAACAAGATCCGCATTTTTAAATTTGGAATAATCTATAGCGTTCTCCGATAATTGCACATAATTAAATAAACTGTCGTTTGCAAAGAGCGAATTAAAGAAAGGCAGAGTAGTGGACTCCTTTCCATTTACAAAAACGGTATTAATGGTAAGTTTTGAATTGAACGTAAAAAATAATTCATCATCAAAGGTTATTGGGTAATCATCCAGTTTTAAACTCCCATAATTCAATCCCTCATTTTTTATGGTGAATGCAATGGTAAGTTCTTTTTTAGAATTTGCTTCTACGCTAAATGAACCAATAGAAGTTTGATTCCCATTTATTGATAACCTAACCGTTCCGGCATCAATTGTTTTTTGCGATTTATTTTGAATGATCACATTTAATTTTTGCAAAAATCCTTTTTGTTGAATGGGCGATTCGAACCAGCAGCTATCGATGTATAAATTATTTGTTTCATTGGCTTCTAAAGGAATAATAGTGAGTTGACTTGTGCTGTCGTTCTTAATATCCTGCAAATTGAACGAACTTTTTTGCGCATCGGTTAATGAGTAAATAAATTGCGAGCGTTTATTCTCACTTCCTAAAAATTCAGTTTGACGTTTATGCACATCCGAAAAAGATCTTACCGCAGGAGATATTTTTAGTTCGTTGAGTTCATTCAACATATCCTCCTTAGTATAATAACGCTGATGTTTTCCTTCAAAATCGTTTGTGATCACATGAAAACGATCGTTTGCGCCATAGGAGCTTACAATATCCTTTGCCGTTTTACGTGCACTTTCAAATAATTGTCCTTGCTTATTCACTTCTTCCATACTAAATGAATTATCAAGATAAATGCTGATGCTTTTTTGATTCACACTAACAACCGAATTGTTTTTATTTACCATCACCGGCTGTGCAAATGCCAATGCCAAAAGTGCAATAGCTAAGATGCGTGATAATAAAATAAGCAATTCCTTTAAGCGTGATTTAGATTGACTCTCGAGTTGTAACTCTTTTAAAAAATGGACATTGGTAAAATATACTTTTTTGTATCGCCTGAAATTAAACAGATGAATGATGATAGGAATACTTATAGCAGTTAAGGCCCATAAAAAAAGGGGGTACACAAACATCATAGCCTTTAAAATTACGCAAAGGCGAGCATTATTCAAGATGCGTCCATCCTTTTTTTAAGGCAGTTTTTCACAAATAAAACAAAAGCACTCATTTTGGTTGAAAGAATTCCCGCAGCTTCGCTGCGGCTTTATATTGT
This sequence comes from Sphingobacteriaceae bacterium, assembly GCA_023251775.1. Lineage (GTDB taxonomy): Bacteria > Bacteroidota > Bacteroidia > B-17B0 > Aurantibacillaceae > Aurantibacillus. Next base: position 15,189 of record JAHEYC010000031.1, read on the forward strand.
ACTTTTAGCCACGAATTTCACTAATTAACACTAATCTGTGTTTACAAAAATCGCACCAAACTATAAGTAAACTTTGTTTGATATATACACACAGATTAGTGAAATCTTATCACACATAGATTAGTGAAATTCGTGTAATTCGTGGCAAAACACCTCGCCTCGGCGAAGCCGAGGTTGGTAGTTAATTCCATTTTATTATTTAAATTCCAAACAAGCTCTGAAAGCTCAAATTTTGTTTGTTTCTTTGCAAGCGAAATTTAAAATGAGGAACGTGATCATATCTCTTCTTAGTAATGCCATCCTAATGGTAATGGTGGTTATCTCCATGATCAGTTTTTGGAACGGTTATTTGAGTTGGAAGGATCTTTTGGCACTCCAGGCCATTATGGGCGTTGCTTTTGTATTTTTGAGTTGTTACGAATTTACCAATGTGAGCTACAGAGCCGATGTTCCAAAAGAACGTTTTGCATATTTCCCTTACAGTTTTTATATGTTCCGCATCCTTAAAATTTCTTTATTCATTTCCTTCGCTCTAATGTTATGGTCGTCGGGCACGCGCGTAAAATTTTTGTATCCCATTTGTTTGATCATTGCCTTTACCGAGATATGCGTTACTATTTTGAAGGTATATCGTCGATTGTGTTTTGTTAGTATTTACGCCAACTATATTTTATTTTCTAAGAGTATCATGTATCAAGTGTTTGCAAGTGATGTGGAAAAGGTGGAGTTCCGACATGGCATTTTTTATTTCATTCAAAAAAATGGGAAGTCGGATGATGTTCGTTTAGTGCATATCGAAAAGAAGAAAGAATTCTTAAAAGACATCAAAGATTGGCTCGAAAGGAACAATATTTCGTTAAATACTGATTCTAAACAGCTTTTTGAGCAAATTTCTGCTCAATTTTAACTTCGTTTAGTCGGTTTTTTTGTTATTTTCGTCACGAATTTGAACGCATTAAGGCTCTTTTAAACAATTATTGGCCATACATTGTTAATACATTGTTTTACAAGGGCTTAATATTGAGCTATAAGTAGTATTTTTGTAAAAATTTTCAATGGAACAGATAATTCGTTTTGGTCAATCTAACCGCCAGTTCTTTAGCACTCTCCGTTCGCGAGTAGATGAATATTTTAAGACCCGTAATTTATCGAAGAACGCCAATTATAAAATGGTGATCAAAACCATTTCCATGCTTTCTATTTATCTTATTCCTTACGCATTAATGGTTTCCGGCTTAGTTACACTTAATGCCTGGATGATCTTGGGTTTATATGTAGTCATGGGAATTGGAATGGCTGGCGTTGGTTTTTCTATCATGCACGATGCTAATCACGGAAGTTATTCAAGAAATACCAAAGTGAATAAGATATTATCGTTCACGATGTATATGTTGGGAGGAAGTCCGCTTAACTGGCAAATTCAACATAATGTATTGCATCACACGTACACTAACATTTCGGGTAAGGATGAAGATATTGACGCACCTATTTGGCTATTGCGTTTCTCACCACATTCACCGCATTATAAAATTCAAAAGTATCAATATTTATATGCTTGGGCATTTTACAGTTTGATCACTATCATGTGGAGTATCACTAAAGATTTTAAGCAATTGAAACGTTACGATGAAATGGGATTGCTAAAAGTAAAGAACACATCTTACAAACAAGAGATCGGAAAATTGATCTTCGCGAAATTATGTTACTATACCTTCATCATGGTTGTGCCTTTACTTTGTATTGATGCAGCTTGGTGGGTAATTGCTATTGGATATGTAAGTATGCATTTGGTTTGCGGTGTTATTATTTCGGTTGTATTTCAGTTAGCGCACGTTGTTCCCGAAATGGAATTCCCAATGCCTGATACAAATGGTAATATTGAAGATGATTGGGCAATTCATCAATTAAAAACTACTGCTAATTTTGCGCGTAATAATCGCGTGTTAAGTTGGTTCGTTGGTGGATTGAATTACCAAATTGAACATCATTTGTTCCCAACAGTTTGTCATGTGCATTACCGCGAAATTTCTAAGATCGTGAAATCAACTGCAAAAGAATTTAATGTGATGTATATGGAGATCCCAACATTTAGAAAAGCTATTTGGCTGCACGCTAAAGAACTTAAAATGTTAGGACAACCAAATCCAATTGCCGCGTAAATTTTAAGTCCATAATTATCGTTTATGGATGATATCTACAATAATCAAAATTACTTAAGCAATAATCCTCACTGGCATCAAGAGGATTCGGCATTTAAAGCCAATTTCATTCATTCTATTTTAGAAGATAACAAGATCATCTACTCATCGGTTTGCGAAGTGGGCTGCGGCGCAGGAGAGATACTGTTGCGACTGAAAGAATTGAATGGCAGTAAAGCAATTTCTTATTCGGGATATGATATTTCCAAAGATGCAATTGATATCGCTCTCAAAAAAAATAGCGGCATTGAATTTAAATGCGCCGATCTTACAAAGGAAAATTCAAACTCTGATGTATTATTAGTGATCGATGTGATCGAGCATTTACAAGATTATTTCTCATTCCTAAAAAGTATTTCCAAAAAAAGTAAATATACGGTGTTCCATATCCCTTTAGATATGTTCGTTTGGAGTTTGTTTCGTGAACAAATGCTTGTTGAAAGCAAAGAGCGAGTAGGACATATCCATAATTTTTCGGAAGGATTTATTTTGAGTATTCTAAAGGACCACGGCTATACAATTATCTCCAAACGTTATACCGAACCTGATTATAAGTCAAATTCCTTTAAGGGAAAACTAAAGAACCTCGTAAAAAAAATATTATTTAAAATAGCACCACGCTTTACCACAAAAACCTTGGGGGGATACTCGGTGTTGGTGTTGTGTGAGAATTCTTAGGTCAGTTCTCGATACGTTGCTGGTGGAATTATCCAAGCAACACTCGAACTGACAGGGGGCCGAACAAAAAAGATCCTGTCACTTCTCGATACAATTTTTTGCAAGAGGCAGGCAAAAAATCTCCCGATAACTATCGGGACGAAGTGACACGGATTAGAAAGACGGAATGAAAAGCACGCCGTATAGCAATGTCACTTCGAGTAAAAAAAATGCGCCTCTTTTCATTTTTTTGTATCGAGAAGTGATGATGTTTTAAATGAAGCACAGGAGGATGTTTTTCCTCGATGTCATTTCGAGTGGAAAAAATGCGCCTCTTTTCATTTTTTTTGTATCGAGAAATGACAGGGAGAACCTACTTCTTCTGCGAAAGTTTAAATAACAGATCCTTTTCCGCTTTGGTTAAACTATCGTAACCACTTTTGCTGATCTTATCCAACAAAGCGTTCATGGTAGCTTCTTCGTTGGTTATTTTAGCGGCTTTTGTTTTTGGTGGGTTATGACTTACAATTTTTAATTTACTTTTATTTCGTTTTAAAAAGGCAAGATCAAAAAGATCAACGCCTCGTTTTAATTGGTAGCCATATAATATCCCAAACAAAGCCCCGCCAATATGTGATATTTTTCCACCTGTATTTTCTGATAAATCAATAATGGTGCTTATGGCAAAAAAGCCAAGGTAAATGTACTTGTACGAAAGTTCTACGAGTCCAAACAAGAACACTCTGTAATTCGGCGCGTAAATAAGCATCACACCTCCAACACCCAACACTGCAGCCGAAGCCCCCAATAAAATGTTATTGGCAAAGGAAGCAGGAAATAAAATTCCCAACAACAACACCAAAGCTCCCCCGCAAATTCCACTCATCACATAAACGTAAAGTAATTTTTTTTCGCCAAGCAAAAGATAGAACACTTGCGTGTAAAAATAAAACGACACTAAATTCCAAAAGATATGTCCTAACCCCACATGCGTGAACATATACGTGAACAATGTCCAGAATTTAAAAATAAATCCTTCTGCATTAAGTGGAAGAGCAAAATAAGGTACTAGATCTAAGTGCGAAAGATTTCCAACCACATTAATGGTTAAAAAAATAGCAATGTTCACAATGATGATCTGCAGCATAGCGCCTTGCTGCTGAAAATTATTTTTTATGCGCGTTAAAAATGTCATGATCAATAAAACTGTGTGCGATCGCGTCGCCAGATCAATACCAAGATCAATCCTACAAATAATCCGCCTAAATGTGCAAAGTGCGCTACATTGTCCATTGGATTATTTGAAATACCCGAAAATAATTCAATTGCACCGTAGGCAATAACCATCCATTTTGCTTTTATGGGAATGAAAAAATATAAATACAACAAGCGGTTCGGGAAAAGCATTCCAAATGCACCAAGTAATCCGAATAGCGATCCCGAGGCACCAATAATGATATTATTATTGAGATAATATTCTTTTTCGGCGATCATGTCGGCAATTTGTTGTGGATCTCTTGTATTAGCAATAATACTATTAACCTCGGCAAGAACTTCCGTGATCTGAAAATGATTGATGATGTATTGGGTAATTGCTGCGCCCAATCCTGTGACAATATAAAATATCAAAAAACGTTTTGGTCCCCACACTTGCTCTAAAACCTGACCAAATATATATACGCCAAACATATTAAAAAGCAAATGCGAAAAACCGCCATGCATAAATAAATAAGTGATGAATTGGTGTGGTTGAAAATCGGGTGCTAAATGATAATGCAAGCCCAGGTATTTATTTAGATCAATATGTTGGGTTTGTTCTAAAAGTAAAGTTAATACGAACAAAAGAACATTAATGATAATGATGTTCTTTGTAACTACAGGTAAATGCCCAAAGCCACTAGGCCTATATGAATCGTTATAATTCATTTATTCCTAAAGTGCTTATCAATACTATCTTTTTCGATGTTCATGAAAATTGTTTTTCCATCGGCTGTGTAATTTGGTCCTTCGCAATGCATCAAATGATGAATGATCAATTGCATTTCGTTCTCATCTAATGTTTTTCCTTGCTTGATCGACGTATTTTTTGCCATCGCCCTACAAATATTATCATGCACATCAATTTTTGAATCAATGGTATTTAATTTATACGATTCAATGATATTTTCGATGGTATGCGCCACATTCACATTCTCAATATCGCTTGGTGCGCCATTTACCACAATACTATTCTTTCCGAAGATATCAATATCAAAACCTAATAATTTAAATTCGGGTAAAAGAGTATTCACTAACGAAAAATCCTTGGCGCTCAATTCGATTTGCTCGGGAAATAATATTTGTTGCGAAGGTAATGGCGACTGCGTTTTTGTTTTAAAATAATGTTCGTACAAAATACGTTCGTGCGCACGTTGTTGATCAATAACTAAAATTCCATCGCTCACATTGCAAACAATATATTTATTAAAAAGCTGAAATGTTTTGTAAGCAATAGCTTCTTTTTGTACACTCTCAATTACTTCTTGATTTTTTTGATCTTCAGGCTCCACATGAACAGTGCCTGTTTTAAATCCTTCAAATAAAGTTTCCCAATGCTTTACATTGTTTTCTTCTTTATAGGTTGAACCACTCGCTGCTGTACTTTTGAACGGATCATAATCCTTATTATAACTTATTTTTGGTTGAACAGGAACTCTGTCTTGCGAAAAATGTTCTTGCGTAATGGATTCGGTATTAAAATCAATGGAGGGACCAAGATTTGCTTTTCCCAAAGCGCGTTTGATCACACTCATTACGGTAACAAATACAGTACGCTCATCAATGAATTTTATTTCGGTTTTAGTTGGATGAATATTCACATCAATTTGCTTTGGATCTATATCCAAAAATAAGAACCAAATTGGATGTGCATCCATGGAGATAAGATCTTTGTAAGCTTGGTAAACAGCAGTACTTAAATACGGACTCCGCACAAAACGGTTATTGACAAAAAAATACTGATCTTTTTTCGACTTCAATGTATGCTCAGGTTTTCCAACATAACCACTAATTTTTACATACGCCGTTTGTTCATCCACCGTAACCAAACGTTGATTGAAAAAATTCCCGAACAAACCCATAATGCGTTGCATCAGTGGAACAGGAGGGAGGTTATAAATTTCGTTGGTATTGCTGTGTAATGTAAAATGAATATTGTGATGTGGTAAAGCCACACGTTCAAATTCGGTGATGATATGTTTTAATTCAGTGCTATCATCTTTTAAAAAATTTCGTCGCGCCGGAATATTGTAAAATAAATTCTTTACGGTAAACGAAGAGCCTGTTGCACATTGGCAATTGGTTTGATCAATAAAACTTCC
>JAHEYC010000031.1:21412-38469 GCA_023251775.1 Sphingobacteriaceae bacterium
TTCCGCCTTCAATAGTTACTTGTTGTCCAACTTCATCATCGGCTTGTTTTGTTTTTAATTCTACTTGCGCAACGGCAGCAATACTAGCCAATGCTTCTCCTCTAAAACCTTTTGTATGTAAATTAAAAAGATCGTCGGCACTTTTTATTTTAGAAGTAGCATGACGTTCAAATGCAAGGCGTGCATCAAACGGACTCATGCCTTTACCATTATCAATTACTTGAATGAGTGATTTGCCGGCATCTTTAATAATAAGTTTAATGTGCGAAGCCCCTGCATCGATCGCATTTTCGAGTAATTCTTTTACCACACTTGCAGGCCTTTGTACAACTTCGCCTGCTGCAATTTGATTTGCAACATTTTCGGGTAAAAGGGAAATAACATTACTCATAGGTCACACAAATTTAACCAATAAATTTCGCCTCTCAAGAAGTTTTTTTAAAAGAGTTTTATTATTATTTGGGCGCCCGGGCGCGCTTTCCGCTACAAGCCTTCTTGTCCTTTGCTAATGTTTGTCGGGCTCCGGGGTCTTTTGCCCTTCGGGACAAAAGCCTCCTCGCTCCGCAAACATTAAGCAAAGTCCTTCGCAGGGCTTTTCGCTTCAATCGCTGGCGCGGCAGTCGGCCTTAGTTTCAGGTAAAAATTTACGGAGATCTTTTAAGTGTACAACTTTAAACTGTTTAAAAAACAGTGTCTTGGTCTCTCCGTGCCTTGGTGTTTGCAATAGGCGGTTAGTACTTTGCGCACGCCGGAGGCGCTTTGCCTTCTTGCATTAAGCGTACAATAGATAAAAAACTTAGTGTCTTTGCGCGCTTTGCGGTAAAAAAAACGGCGAACTTATTGAGTCTTATAATTCACAACATAAGTAGAATACACCGAGAACTCATGATTCTTAAAACATTTCTGTTTCTTAAAGAATTCGGTGATCTCTTTTTGTTCCGATTTATGAAAAAGGTCAGGGTTCTGGAAAACAATGCTTTCCACTTTGTTATCGCTATTGATGGTTAAAGTACACACAAACGACTTTTTATAATCTTTATCGCTCATGAACTTAGTTATCTTCGCGGTGAGTTCACTTTCTTTGATATTAATACTAGCGCTTTGTATGGTGCTTTTTTCAAATGTACCTTCTATCTCACTTTTTGTTTGGCTTTGCGGAGTTTTGGCCTGTACACTTTTTTCTTTTTTGATCTTGCGCGAAAAATATTCTGTAGCCTTTGGTTCTGATTTATCTTCGTCCTTATTCTCTTCTTCCTTGGCTTTAAATTTTTGGTTGGCATCCGAACCTGCACCCGATGCGCTGCCGGGAACCGTTTGCTCGTTATTTTGGCCTTTATTTGCAGCAAGAGCATCTGTGGGCTTATCGTCGCGCTTATTATCTTTTTCAAGTTCTTTGGCAGGCTCATTTTTAATATCATCTAAGGCAACTTCACCTGCGCTCGATTCGCTCGCAGATTGCTGATCATTGCTGCTTCTTTGTACAGGACCATTATTTTTGTATCCCATACTTTCACCTTCTGCATTTTGCGAACGAGCTTTACCGCTCATTTTTTTAGCTTCATCCTGTTTTAACTCTGCAGGAGGAGCTACGGCATTATTTTCGGTGATCTCCGCTTGTTTTTCACTAAGCACCGAACTATCTGCTAATCCTTCCGAATTAAGATCCTTATTAGTTTGGGTTAAAAAAATTAGTCCAATTATTAAAGCTATACCGGCGGCGGCCGACCAATAAATAAATAATGGCTTTCTTTTTTTAGAAAACTTTTCTTCCATACGTTCATCCAAACGTTGTTTCATCTCAAGAGCCTCTTGTTTATTTTCAAGTGTGGCAAATCCTTCCAGAGCCTCTTGTTCAAAGGCATCCAAGTCGTCGCCCGGCTTATGCAAGTGCTCCAGGAGTTCGTCCAGGTTCTTAGTATGTTTATTATCTACGGGCTTGCTCATTTTGCTTAGCTTCCATTTTTAATTTTAAATTTCGTTTGCCATTTTGAATATGGCTCTTCACCTCATTATTATTATATCCGGTTATCGTCACAATTTCGGTGTACGATTTATTACTCAGATAGAACAATTCCAAACACACTTTTTGTTCTTTATTCAATTCGCTCAAAGCACTTTGCATTAAGCTGATTTGTTGTTCTTTTTCATTTAGATGCTCAATGTTGTTATAATCCATAAGGAATATCTCATTTTCTTTTACATCGAGCTCTTTCTTAAGCTGGTTCTGCTTTTTACGCAGTTGCATCAAACAATAATTCTTGCTATACGTATATAACCAACTCTTAAAAAATTCAACTTTATGTTTTTTTAGATCCGTTAACAATTGACCAAAAATGGTCATCACAGCATCCTCCGCTTCGTCTTTGTCCTTTAGATACTTAATGCACAAACCCAGCACCAAATGGCCATACCGTTTGTAGAGTTCTCCTACGAAAACGTTATCATCTGTCTCCAAAAAATTGTTAATGAGCTGGGAGTCGGAATGATCTTTGTATTTGGATAGTTGTGCCAAAAATGGATAATAATACTCTTGTAAAAGTATAAAATTTATTCCTTGTATTTAAGGCTCAATAGTGTATATTTGTATGTTAATAACATTTTTTAGTACTGCTGTTTAGGGTCAAATATTTACTCATCCTGGCTATTGCCTTAACCTTTGGTTTTCAGCAACCCAATCCGTCTAATTACGACACTAACGCTAAGATCAAGGCTGTTTTCATTTATAATTTCACGAAGTACTTCGAATGGCCTAATAATAAGAAAACAGGCAATTTCATTATTTACATTGTTGGCAAAAATGATAATCTCATTAATGAGCTAAACCTTTTGGCCAAGCGTAAAAAAGTGGGAAGTCAGGATATTGAAGTGAAGAACACACCGGCATTCGACAAAAGCGTGAATGCGAACATGGTGTTCTTATTGCCCGAAGCTTCAAAAGTGATCAACGATGTTAGTGGTAAATCAAAGAACAAAGGCGTTCTGTTGATCAGCGAAAATAGTGGCGGCGCAAAAAGCGGATCCAGTATCAATTTCATAATTGTAGATAGTAAACAAAAATTTGAATATAGTAAGAACAACGCCATTAAGGCAGGGTTAAAGACCAACGATGATTTTAAGTCATTAGCCATAAACGTTGATTAAAAATAAAAAAAAATGAAAGTGATGTGTAAATATTTAAAACTGCTGCTGCTCTCAGGCTTTATGCTTGGTAGTGTGGTTTTAAGTGCACAGGAAGCTAAACTGGTAAGAGCTCAGGCCTTATACAACGAGAAGAAACCGGATCAAGCTAGGTTGTGCATTGATAGCGTTATTACGCATCCCGAAACGATGAAACGTTACGAGACATGGACCATCCGTGGATTTGTGTATTACGAGATCTACAAACGTAACGAGAAATCGCTTTTCGAATCAAGCCTGAGAGATACAATTCTTGCTTCTATTAAACGTTCAAATAAATTAAAACCGGATGCCGATTACAAAGCACAAAATGATAAGATGTATTCAACCATTGCCGTTCATTACCGTTCTATTGCCAGAGAATATTTGTTTGAAAAATCGAATTACGATATGAGCTTAAAGGCTTATACTAAATTCAGAGAGTTATTTAAAATGGCCGATAGTACAGCAAGTTTAAAAGAGAAGGATATAGAATACAACTTAGCGGTGGGAAGTCATTTTTCGGATAAATTCAACTCAGATAAAAATAATATCAAAGCATTTGAAATTGCAAAGGTGACTTTAATGAAAGTGTTAGAATTGAATCCGCTTGATACATCTGCTAATATGAATATGGGTGTTATGTATTTGAATCAGGCCACCAGCTTGATCGAAAAAATTGATGCGGGCGAAGCATCCATAAAAGATGTTGATATTATTCAAGAGGATGCAGCTAAACTTGCTAAACAAGCCGAGCAATTCTTCTTAAAGGTTTATAACCAAAACAACAAGAACAAGAAAGCGGTTTTAGCGCTTTATTACGTGTACCGTGTATTGCTTGATGAAGCGAAGATCTTGCTTTTTGAGCAAAAATGTAAGGAACTCAAGATACAGGTAACGGAAGAATCAAATCAGAAAAAATAATTAACATGGCAATCAAATTCACCATTGGGAAAAAAATAGGTGCGGGTTTTGCGGTGTTAATTATACTCACAACCCTCGCATTCATTTTAACCGTAGTAACTTTAAAGGACAGTAAGAGCAAAACCGATACGGTGGTAGGACAGCTTGCGCCAAGCGTAGCCGAACTAAAAGAGCTCAATCTTATTATTCAACGCTCGGGAACCGACATTACACAGTGGATGTTCAATAGTTCAACCGTGAGCGATATTGGTTTTAGGGATGATCTGCAAAATATTATTGGTACAGAATACTATAAGCAGAAAAAAGAATTGGATTCATTATCGCACGATTGGAGTGATGAAGAAAAGAAAAGTTTGAAAACAATTTTGTTGCGTATTGAGAGTATTTTCCGTTTGTACAAATCAGATATCATGAGTCAGTTAGTGAATTCGGAGGATTATCAGGATGCACTAAAAACAAGTATTGCGCGTATCTCTTACGAAGATTCACAAGCCGATCTTGAATCGTTGTACAAAGAATTGAATTCACTTATCCTCATCAAACAAACAGCGGCCGAAGATGTAAAAGAAGACATGTTCAAATCGTTCAATTTTTTACAGCGCTTTGTGCAATTGTTAGGTATTACTTTGGTGATCGGTGGAATTTTAATTGCGCTATTCACTACACAATCTATCACGCGGCCTATACAAACACTTAAAAAAATGTTATTGTCGATGGGACGTGGTATTTTACCAAAGGAACGAATTAGATCAAGGGGTGATGAAATAGGGGAGATGGGCAATGCGCTCAATGAACTCATTCAGTCGATGCATCAAACAACAAAATTTGCGGAGGAGACCGGTGCAGGAAATTTTGATGCTATTCATAAACCTTTAAGTGATGATGATAATTTAGGACACTCACTTATAAAGATGCGTGACAACCTCGCCGAGAACGAACGTAGTCTCGAACAAAAAGTGAAGGAGCGTACCGAAGAAGTAGTTCGTCAAAAAGAAGAGATCGAAAATAAGAACGGACAATTAGAGATCTTATACAAACAAGTTACCGATAGTATTCTTTATGCAAAGCGAATTCAAGATGCGATATTACCACCAGATTCGGTGATAAAACAATTAGTTCCAAATTCGTTCGTATTCTTTAAACCAAAAGATATTGTAAGTGGCGATTTTTATTGGTTCGATAAAAAGGAAGAATTGGTTTATTTTTCAACGGTTGATTGTACGGGACATGGTGTGCCGGGCGCGTTTATGAGCTTGGTGGGACATAATATTTTAAAAGATATTGTAACTAATACCAAATTAAAAAAGCCGGCCGACATGTTAAACAAAATGCGTGAGCAAGTTGTAAAAACATTGCATGCCGACAAAGATGGAACAAAAGCAAAAGATGGAATGGACATGACGCTTTGTGCTATTGATTATAAAACATTAGAGTTGCAATATGCAGCGGCTTATAATCCTTTATATATTGTAAGGAATGACGAATTGATAGAACATCCAGCAAATAAATTTCCTATTGGTCCTTTTGCAGGCGATGCAAAAGATTTTGATAACAATATAGTTCAGTTACAAAAAGGCGATACGGTTTATTTGTTCAGCGATGGTTATGCCGATCAGTTTGGCGGACCAAAAGGAAAAAAATTCATGGTTGGAAATTTCCGCAAACTTATTTTGCAAGTGAGTAAGTATGCTATTGCCGATCAAAAACAAGTGCTTGATAAAGCCTTAACCGATTGGCAAGGCGCCCACGAACAAGTCGATGACGTTTTGCTCATCGGCGTTAAAGTTTAATTTTTTCAAACAGTATTTCGATGAGCAAAAGTCACGATCGAGACAAAGCTTCGCTTTCGTCTCTGATGGATGATGTATTGCTTATTGGGGTGAAGATCTGATTTGCCACCTAATTTTTAAACACCAAGACACAAAGACACAGTTTTTTCTGAATTAACAGTGCCTTGGTGTCTTGGTGTTAAAATAAAGGATGACCTCAGTGGTACTAACAACCCATCCACACGAAATAAACAGCTTATGAGCAGCCAATGAACCACTTATTAACATTTTTATTAAAACAGTTGATAATCAGTTAGTTAATAAGACAAGCAAATGTTAAAAGAATGCCAGCCTTTTTTTGCCTGTTTCCCCTGTTTTTTGTATTATTGTAAGGCTCGTAAGAGTATGTCATCCTGAGCGAAGTCGAAGGAGACATTATTTTGTTATTAAGTATATGAGACACTCAAAAATATTTTTTCTTTCTATTCTAATGGTTGCTTTGTGCACAACAACGTTTGCACAAATGAAACCAAAAACAAATAATAAAAGCACTGCCATGGGCGGAAGCTTTAAACGCTTTATTACAAAAACACCATGGACATTTGGTTTAAGCGGACACGTTGTTGATGATGACGGAAAGCCTTTTCAAAATGTATTTAGTCCTTCAAAAGCATGGAGTTCGTTATACTATCCATCTCGCTTAACTGTTGACGGATATTTTCAAGCAGGATTTAGTTTTCAAGGAGAGTTTGCATACAATCAATACAAGCCCGGAAAAATTATTAATGGTGAAGCGATCACAAGTAAGTGGACATTCTTTTCTACAGACTTTCATGTGAAATATGATCTTAACGAGTTATTTGGTCAAACCAATTGGTTCGATCCATATGTTACCGGTGGTTATGGTTTTACTTTACGTAGCGGAGCACCGAAACCAATGACCGTGACATCTAATGTTGGATTTGGTTCTAATTTTTGGTTATTCGAAAATTTAGGTTTCAATATTCAAACTATGGCAAAGTTTGCTATGGTTCAGTATACCTCTAACTACTTACATCATTCACTTGGTGTTATTTTTAAAGTCGAAGGCGGGCATGGTTCTCGTCCGGGCAAATTAGGTAAGCGTTACAGATTTGTAGGTAAAACCAGTCGTCGCTAAAAAGAATTATTTGTATGAAAAACACATTAAAAATAATACCACTTTTACTTTTTATTTCTTTATGCAATAAAAATTATGCGCAAGGATTAAAAAATGCCTCTTGGACATTTGGGTTGAGTGATCATATTGTTGTAGATGGTGGAAAAGAAATGACCTTCCCGTTCAATACTAAGGCGTGGAATTACCTTCCATTTCCATCACGCTTAACTGCGGAAGTATATTTTATGAAAGGTTGGAGCTTTCAAACGGAGTTGGCCTATACCCAATACAAAACGGGCAGCATTATGGATAATGTTGTGATCAATAAAAAGGGAACTTATTTTGGTGCCGACTTCAACGGAAAATTTGCTATGAGTCACTGGACCAATAAACAAGGATGGTTTGATCCGTATTTAACTTTAGGTTATGGTTATACCTTAAGAACTTTAGCTACGAACAAAAGCACCGGAAATAATAATCTTGGAATTGGTTGTAATTTTTGGATCTATAAAGGATTTGGTTTGAACTTGCAGGGCATGGGTAAATTTGCAATGAAGGGCGGAGTGAAATCAAATTATACACATTATTCGGTTGCCTTCATTTACAAGTTCAGAAATAAGGCCGATGTGATGAAGACAGGTAAATAATAAAATATTTTAAATGAAGAAGCCCCGAGAAATCTCGGGGCTTTTTTTTGTGGGAATATTTAATTTGAATGAGTTTGTATGTTGTGTATTTAGTAAGATCGCTTGATCATGGATCTAACAATTGATTCCTTTTACCATGATTTTAAAAGACGCTTCCATAAAGGAACTTCTTTCTCTACACCATATCCATACGCACCATATCCGTAACCATATCCGTAGCCATAACCATATCCATAACCTTTTTTGTAGTTAGCACCGTTAATTAAGCAGGCTAGATTTGGCAAACGTTTTTCTTTATTTAAAGCACTCGCAATTCGCAGTAATCGTTTATCTAAATAATCTGCGCGCGCAACGAATACTGTTGCATCAGCAAATTTAGAGATCAACAATGTATCTGCAACTAAACCAACCGGAGCAGTATCCACAATAGTATAATCGTAATTAGCTTTAGCGTATTTAAATATCTCCTCAACACGCGGATGCATTAATAATTCTGCGGGATTTGGTGGAATAGGACCTGAAGTTAAAATATCTAGCGTTTTAAATTCTGTGACACTATAAATAATATCAGATATATTTAAACTGTCAACCGAAATTAAATTGGTGAGTCCTTCGCGTTTTTCCATATTCATGTAATTCAAAATTTTTGGATTACGAAGATCGGTACCCAGTAGTAAAACTTTTTTACCTGATAATGCAAAGGAAGCTGCAAGATTTAATGAAATGAAAGATTTTCCTTCTTTACCAATTGTTGAAGTGACAAAAACAATTTTGTTCTTCTCAACTAATTTACTGTTGAGAAATTCAACATTACTCCGAAGGATCCGAAACGCTTCGGCCATATTAGAGCGAGTGTTTTCGGTTACAACCAATTTATTTTTTTCTTTCGTTACGGGTATATCACCTAAATAAGGCAATTCAACGGCATCAGTTTCTTTTTTACCGTGAACTTTAGTGTCTAGTAGATCAATAATGTATAATATGATTATTGGCAAAATTAAACCTAAAAAGAAAGACAAGGGATAAATGATCTGTTTTTTTGGAGCAACCATATCCCCGTTACTGTAGGCTTTATCAATAACCTTGGCATTAGCTACAGTAACGGCCAAGGCTATATTTGTTTCTTCACGCTTTTGTAATAAGTATAAGTAGAGCGCTTCCTTTATCTGTTGTTGACGTTGTATTGAGCGAAACTCTCTCTCATATTTTGGCACTGTACCGATCTTTGAATTGATCTCATTTTCTTTTTGGTTTAGATCTTTAACTTTAATTTGAATAGTTGTTTTTAAATTATTCAAACTTTCTTTGATCGAATTTCTTAAACCAAAAAGTTGATTATCTATATTCTCAACAACAGGATTCTTTTCGGTTGAATTTTTTAAGATCCTGTTTCTATCTAATATAAGTTTATTGTATTCATTAATTTGACCTGAAACAGTTATGTCGGTCAGACTAATATTAGAGGGAATAAGATCGGTTTGATTGGAGTGCTTTACCAAATATTCTGCCATAAACTCAACAACCCTCATTTCTGTATTTAGATCCAACAAACTTTTTTCGCCTTCACTTCCTGTTTTCAAAAACAGATCCGCTTCACTAGTTAAATTGGTTAGCTTGTTCTTTGCTTTAAAATCTTCTGCTTCCGTTTCTACTTCTGAAAGTTCTTTCGTAATAAATTGAATACGTTCGTTAATAAAATTTGCAGTATTTTGACTGATCTGATTTTTATCGGCAATAGCATCTAAATTGTGTTGTTTGATGAGATTATCAACTATAGCTGCAGCTTTACTTGGGATCGCATCTTGAAGAGTAATTATGATAGCATTTGAGCTTTTATTTACCGGATTAATTTGAATTGCGGCGTTGTAATTATTCACAACAACATCTTTGGGCGCAATAATAACTCTAAAATCTTTATTTAAATAACCTTCATTAAAAGAAGGAGTGACGTTGAGTATGATCTTGCCAAAATAAGTTTGAATGGAATCACCAAAATTGTAATCGCCAATACTTTGCCCATCTTCACTTTTTAAAGTGAATTTCTTATTGGATAAGGACACCACTACCCAATTGGCTTGCACAACACTAGTTGAATCAACACAACTGTAATCTAATTTTATTGGGGTATCAAAAAAACGTTCGTGTTCAATTGGTCTTCCGTATGAAAAATAATATACATTGAGTTTTAATTCATCAACCACTCGCGACATTAACGAACGGGATTTCAATATTTCTATTTCATTATCTGTATTTTTTGTGCTTTTGAATATTCCGAGATCTTCAAACGCAGATAATTCGTCAGAAACTGCGCCACCTTTTTTATCATCTTTAATAAGGATAGTTGCGTTAACTTCGTATAAAGGGGTTTGATAGCGTAGGTATATAAAACCTAAAGTGAGACTTAAAACAATACTTAATATAAACCATTTCCAGTGAAAAATGTATTTAATTAAAATGTCCTTTAGGTTATTTTCCTGTGTTTCTTCAACCGAATAATTATATTGTTCTAATTCCATTAATTGCTTTTATCGTTTGATCAAAATGGCAATGGTTACAAATAGCGAAACTGCAGAAAGTATCAAACTTACATTTCCAGGATTTACAACTGAAGAATTTATTTTTGCTCTATTTGGTTCTACGTAAATAATATCATTTTGCGATAAATAGAAAACAGGAGAGGAAAATAATTCTTTTGTTGTAAGATCCACTCTCGTCTCAATTTTTTTGCCATCTACTTCTCTAATCACTAATACGTTCTTTCTTTCTCCTGTAATATTAAGGTCACCGGCAATGCCAAGCGCTTCGGGTAAAGTAATGCGTTCGTTTGGAATGGTGAATGTGCCAGGATTACGAACCTCACCTAATACAGTAATTTTATAATTTAAAATTCGCATTAATATTGTAGGATTATTTAAATAGGGTTTAAGTTGTTCTTTTAAAAGATCCGTAGCAGCAGCGCGTGTTAATCCAGCTAATTTAATTCGGCCTATAACCGGAAAATCTATATTACCATCCGTATCTATTAGATATCCGGGAGGAGGCGGAGTACCTTGCGTATACCCTCCTAAACTTGTACCGACTTGAGTTGCAGGTAAATTAAAAGGTTTAACCGCGTCTTGATCTAAGCCAATTACGGTAATAGAAAGTAGATCATCACTTTTTAATATTGGGGTATAACTTTTGTTATTTTCAGTATTACCAATACTGCCTTGAAAGTAAACCATCTTCTTTTTATTAGAACACGAAAATGACAGGATGGTAATGAGTAATATGTAAAAAAAGGTCCTTATTTGTGACTTAAACATGAATTCGTAAGTATCTTGTTTATAAGAGGATAAAGGTAGTTATTTTAAGTGAGAATCCAAAAAATGCTATAATGGCTGAAAAGCCTGATTTATAGGTTAAGAAATGAGCATTTACGGGATAAACCAGTATAGCGGGGCCATTTGGGCCTACTTTAAAGGGATCAATCCTTGTGTAATTTTTCAATACTATTCACAATTTTTATAACCCTTTCAAAGTCCATCCCCAATGTATCCAAGTACCATCTAATGTTCTGGTACCTCGGACGGTTCTCATCTTCCACTAATTCAAGCGCTTTTTCACGCGTTATTTGTCCTTCGCGGATCTGGTTACTTCTAAATGTATCGTGTTCGGTAAAACCGGCAACTGTATAATAAACATAATTATAAAAGGCAGCTGTTCCATCTCCAATTCTCCAAGTGGTGCTCGTATCAGGAGCTACTTCCCAATTGTATTGATCTATCAAAACTTTATTCACTATATCTTCGTCCCAACGCCAGTAATCAAATATGTGATAATAGTCCTTCTTTTTTGTAAAGCTTCTGTAATATTCTCCCGACAAAGTATCCCATAATGAAGAATTAAAATAACCGGGGCTGTGTAACATGGCGCTGAAACGTTTAAAGTGATAACGTAATTGTTTCATCACACCACTGCTGTACACTCGCATTTCTTCAAAATCAGGTTCAATACCTAAAAAACCGGTTTTAAAATGTGTTACTTCTAGTGGATTAATTCCCCAAAGGTTTAGTTGAACACCTGTTTGTTTCTTCACTTCTTCTACATAACGAAAGAAATGTTTATCTCCAGCAGTTAGTAAAGCCATCATACCTAAATTAGGCGACTTCAGCCATGCTTCCAAATTCATTTTTATATTTCTACGCTTTTTTGAGATGTCGGCAGCTATAATAATATTTTCCACGCCTAACTCCGCGCACATTCTACTAATGTTTCGTCTTCCAAGATCGGTAACCATCCCCCAATCATAAGTATACGTTACAGGTTTTAATTCTAATTCGTTCACAATTAAATGAAGACCGTAACAGCTATCACGTCCACCGGAAAAAGGAACGATGCATTCTAGACCATTTTTTTTTCGGTAAGGTTCAACCATCTTAAACAATTCCTCTTTTGGTTTAGGATCATTGCGCGGCTTATAACTAAGGCAATAATTACAAACGCCTTGATCATTAAAACGAATATAAGGCATGGTTTCGGGCAAGATACATTTGCTGCATCTTTTTAAATTGTGTTTTTTATATTGGAGTAACGACTCTTGTGTTTTGTCGAAAATAAATTCGGGAATTAAATTTTCGGTGCGAATTTTAAGATCATTTAAATGCCATATTAAATTGGTTGGAATAGGGATGTCTAATATTTTAAAAGATCTTCTGATCTGTGAAATATTTTCACAACCAATTTCTGTGAGTGCATAATTCTCAGAAGCAAAATAGGTTGCGTCATTTTTTGACCCTATATGTAAACTACCATTGTTTGAAACTAAAATTATTTTTCCGATATCTTGGATCACTATGGCGCAGGAAACAATGCCTATACATTTCTTCATGATCACATCCGCAATATCATTAATGGAACGTCCATTTTTTAGATGCTCCAACACAATACCCGCTATAACTTCCGAATCGATCTTATATTTTCTTTCTATAGAAAGATCTTTCCATATTTCCTCATCGTTAATAATTATACCATTGTGCAGAACAAAAACATTATCCCTAATTACAGGTTGATTATCCGAAAGCCCATTCGTGATCAATCTGCTATGGCCAAACACAACGGACGACTGATAAGGTTTTGTTTTACTCAAAAGTTTATCAATGTTATGATCAGCTCTGCAAATATTATAGCGACCATGATCCATATAGATCAATCCGCTCGAATCTTTACCACGCTGTTGTGAATACTTCACGAGTAAGTTCAGGTCCTTTTTGTTAATTTTAGTTTTAGAAATAATGCCGAATATGCCGCACATAATGCTGTTAGTTAAATATTAGGACAATGATGTTTTGTGGTTGAGATAAATTCTTTTATTACGCACTGCGCTTTCGCCTAAAAAGAATATTGAAAACAGCCTTGAAGAAATAACGTGTGTCGGTTGAATAAGGTCTTTTAACCTTTTCTTCAAGGTACTCCCGTTCTGATTGTAGAACGGAGTTAACATCGCCTTTGCGATCGAGAGATACATAAGGAGGGATGCAACCTGGTTTGAATTTTAAACGCAGTTCTTTAAGGTCTTCAGGAATATCTTGTATATAGCGTGCTGATACCGGACGCACACCCACCAGTTTCATATCGCCTTTTAAAACATTAATTAATTGAGGTAATTCATCTAACCAGTAACGGCGTAAAAAACGACCCCAGGGCGTTAAGCGGAAATCATTTTTTGGTTTCCCACTTTCTCCATATCCATTCAGTTGTAAAACATAATCCTGAAGGTATTCAGCAAATGGGTGCATGGTTCTGAATTTGTAAACCCCAATGATCTTGCCGTTCTTTCCAATTCGATTCATTTTAAAAAGAGGGCCGTAGCTCACGTTCATATTAAATTCGGGCGCCTTTACTTTTTTTGTAACAATATAAGTTAAGCCATTAAATGCCTCACTGGCTTCTATTTTGAAACCGCAACTCACTAAACGACCCATTACCTCTGCTTTGGAGAGTAAACGATTACGACCACGCGTCATTAAAAAATAGATCTTTTTAAGTCCCCATACTTTCGGGAATACTCTGAGAAAAATAAACTCCATCCCAAACCATAAACTTCTTATAAACGGTATGTTTCCCAAGCTGTGTCTTTCCTTTCGGGCAGTTATAGTTTCACAGCATAGTATAAAGTGATCATCGACCAAGAGTTTGTTATTTACCTTCTCGAGAAATTTATTGATGTACCGAAAATTATTGACCTTACTTAAATTGAGTATGGCTTTTACTTTGCCGGGATGATTAAGGATATTGAATTCATTAGTGGTACTTACCACAAGTGTTTCAGGCGATTCTGTGTCAATAAAATGATTAAAATATTTGTAGGCCTCTTCGCCAACTCTTTCTAAAAGCAATTGCTTCATTGTACCATCATTATCATCTGACCTGATGATCTGTAATACAGATCCCTGGGTTTGAGATTTAATGGATGATCTTCTTTCAGGCATGTTGTTTGACCAAAGGTAAACATAAAAACAAAGCGCTTACCAAAATTCCTGTGCAGTTTGCTATCAAGTCATTCACATTGAAAGCACGATAAGGTACAAGGTATTGTACCCCTTCAGCAAACATTGCAAATGCCAACCCGGTTGAAAGCCATACGGTTGTACTAATGGTGACTGATCTTTTTGGTTTAAAGAACATCCAAGGCAAAAAAAGCAATGCGTGAAAAAGATAATCTAATCGCAGTTGTAAAACGAACGTGTGATTTAGTTTAGATCCCTGGTTGTTTATGGGAAGTAAAACTAAAAGTAGTACCACAATAACATAACTAATGAACATTTGTTTTTTGTATCTCAATTTGTACTGATATTATTTTGGTATTTATTGTTTAGCAGCTCCTGATCTTTAAAGTACTCATTTATACTTTCCGGACAATTCTCGAACAACCAGATCAAGAAAGCCGACACATCAATTGTGTTGTTTAATAATTTTTTCCGGCGTTCCTGATAAATTGTTTTTAGATCTTTTAATGATACAAGTTCTTTGACTTTATTAAGGAATTCATTTGTTTGATGAGTTCTAAAACAATGGATCAATTGATACTCTCTTTCAATTTCCAGCATTTGTTCTATTTCGTAAAAGTATTCATCAAATTCAACAGCAGGCGTTCCTAAAACAGCAGCTTCGGTACACATTGTTGTGCTATCTCCTATAAAGATCTGTGCATAATTGATATAATGAGTTATGTCGTTCTTACGGATCTTTAAACTATATTTTTTTAAATTGTCAGGAAGCTCTCGTTCGGAAGTTATTCGCACCTGACCGTGAGGCTCTAAAATTGTGATCAATTGATCTAGAACAATGTTTGAAATTCCGCTCTTGCCAATATCATGTGTAGCCGCAAAACCGGTGCATCTAATTAAAAAGAAAGGTTTGCCTTGCAGTTCTTTTGATAAAATGGTTTCATCGGGACTGAAATGATTTGGATGTAAATGTGCCAAAGCCTTATAGCCTTTATAAGCGATCTTTTTTGTTTTATATTTTCCGATATCAGTTACAACAGGCGCCACAATATAGTCTACAGTTTTAAAGAAAATTGCTTGTTCAGGTACCGCCGCTAAAACATCATCAGTGGGATAAAAGGCTGTTACTCCTTTTATTCTTCCAAGAATGGAGAGAAGATCACCAACAAATACATTGTATTTTTTTCCCCTTGTAAACTTCCACAACCTATGAACGGTTAAAAATATACTTATTACAGCAGCAATGTAAACGTGAACACCTTTTATTTTTCTGCTTTTTGGGAAAATATTTGTGTATTCCCATCCTTCTTCTTTAACCAGATCCTCAAGTATGTCCTTTGTGTTAATTACTACATCAACAACATGTCCTTTGTTCTTTAAAGCATTGATCTGAACTTTGTGGAATTGAAACTTAGCGGGATGTACAAGGTAAAATAGAAATCTTTTTTGGGACATTTGCTGAATATTCGCTTATTTGTTTCTTTCTTCCATTTCGTAAAATATTTTTGGTTTGGAAGTTAGAACCAGGCCGAGGATCGGTTTTAAGAATCTCGCGTATTTATAGATCGTTTTATAATTAGAAGGATAATCGTTGAAGGATCTGTTTGGAGAATTCCATATTTTATCAAATTCTTCTTTTGAAATATCTAGTTTTTTTAAAACATAACTAATTTCTTCATCGATCTTTTCTTTATCATAGGGGATCTTATTAATTAGTTTCACCACTTCATCACGAGTGATCTTGTTGTTCAAGATCTGAGCGGAGTAAGTTATTTTTCGTTTATCAAATCCAAACTTCTCAAACATCCAGTAACTGATAGCCCATTTGGTGAATAAATTTTCGTGATGATGTTCGCCGTAATACTCCCATTTGTATTTATCGATCAATAATTTTTGAGCGCTTTGTTTATTGTAGTCTAGATAATAGAATGGGGAAATTATATTTATTTTTTTTACTAATGCCAACCAATATCTTCCAAAAAAGGAGAGTCGGGGATAGGTTTTAAGTTTTACTTTCCCATATTTTTTGTGAATATAATTAAGTTGCTTCTGATCGCTATAGGTCCATTCTGTAGGCTGTTTACCTTCCGATCTAAAATCATCTCCGATCAATACGTATTTAATATTTTCTTTGTTTGCTATCTTATAAAGAACATTAAAAATAGCTTGGTCAGTTGGATTGTCGATCCACGGCAAGCCGGCTTTCATGTATGACCTTAGTATGTCCTTCATCTCCTCGTAAATAACAACATGTGTTTTTAGATCAACGTTAAGGGCCTTAGTGAGTTTATGTATATTATTAACTGCTATTTCAGAATTAAATCCATTATCTAAATGAACAGCCAATGGATTTAAACCATTTTCTTTTGCTAAGTGTAAAAGGTAAGAGCTATCAGTTCCTCCGCTAACACCAATGATGCAATCGTAATTTTTGCCTTGCCCTGTTTTTTTGATCGTAGTAACAATACTTTTCCACTTAGCTTCGCCCGCGGCGCCGGTTGGAAAATCGGCCATCAAATTTTTTTGAATTTTTGCGTAATTTGAGATCCCTGTTTCATCAAATTTAATTCCTGGAATTGATTCGTCCCAAACACCTTCTTTGCAAACTTTTCCTTGAAAAGCTCCTTCTCTTTTTTTACCGGCGCCTAAATTTTCTTTCTTGAGAATACGATGAGCGATTTTTTTGCGAGAGGATAGTTCATATAATTCTAAAACTGCTTTTGCGGAGGCTAATGAGTCAACATTTAATTCTGAAAGACGCTTTCGGCCTTCTGTTCTTTTATTAAATTGAACGGCGTTTTTTATTTTAGAGACTACATCATCTACCTCATAGCTGCAAATATAGCAGCCCTCAACGTCTTTAATGCTTTCTTTTACAATACCAACATCTGTACTTACAGTGGGTAAATTAGTAGCTAAAGCTTCAAAGACAACT
>JAHEYC010000111.1 GCA_023251775.1 Sphingobacteriaceae bacterium
CATCAATGTTGCAGGATTAAAAAAATGTATTCCGATCACATTCCCCGGTCGATCACACACCGAAGCAATGGATGTAATAGAAAGTGATGAGGTATTAGACGCAAGAATGCAGGTTTTTTTAACGAGCTTTTCAATTTGCGCGAAGGTTTGTTGTTTAATTTCTAATTTTTCAACAATGGCTTCAATAATAAGATCACATTCGGTAAAAGCATTCAGCACATTTGTGAAATGCGTATTGGCGAGGATCTCGTTCTTTTTTTGTTCGGTTATTTTTTGTTTTTCAACCAGCTTTGAAAGCGAGGTGGTAAGTAGTTGTTTTGCTTTTAAAACAACTTCATTGTTTGTATCGTAAACATGTACAGTGTGACCAAACGACGCGGCAACTTGTGCAATACCGCTACCCATAGCGCCACCACCAATAACGCCGATAATACTTTTAGAATTGAACATAAAATTAGTGCGCGATAATAAGTTTAGAGTTTTTAATTACTTGGTTGTCTAAACTAAGACGAATAAAATAAACTCCGTTATTAAATTGTGAGGTATTTATTTCTTTAAAATTAGCATTAGAGCCTTTTATATCAAGTATACTTTGCTTATAAACCAATTGTCCTTTGATATCAAAGATCTGAACTGAGATATTTTTACTGCTCATATGATCGGCCATGATCAAAAATACAGAGGCGTTTGCAGGATTAGGGCTTACCATAATATTTTGATCGGATACTTGATGTGTAATTCCGGTTGGAATTGTCCCGCTATTTGTGCCAACACCACTTGGTGGAAGGTTACTGTCCGTTGCGTTATTTGGATTTTTAAATAAATGCGATTTAAGTACAAAGATCCCATTTTGTTCATCCACAGCTACAATATTTTTACTTGGTAAATACGGATACAATCCCCATAAGCCATCGTAAGGATCCGGATAATTATTTACATTTCCTCCAATGAGCGGAGCAGTATCAAAATATCCTGCCAGAAAAGGAGCACTTGGATTTTTAATATTGATCAATTGTAAGCCATCACAATAACTGGCCATAAAGCAAAGCGAATCGTTAACTGTCCAAGGATTATGCGGCGTGCCTGCAGTATATTGATTGATAGTTGCAAGCACCTGCATATTTGCTAGGTTTTGTACATTAATAACTTTAATTGGTAAACCTGCAGGGACTTCATCGCACATCACCAATGTTTTTTTGTTTGGCGTGATGGCACTGCTATGATTATAACCTGAGCCAACATAACTTGTTAATGATCCTACTTGAGTAAATGAATATGAAGGAGGTGTGAGCGTGAAGCAATATAATCCGGAATTACCACAGGAAACAAATACAGTGTCGTTATTTGCATAAGTATCGTGAACGGTTAAGATGAATGCAGCATCTTGATTAAGTTTTCGGATCAATGTTGGAGCGCTTGGTGTAGCCAAACTATAAATATTTAAGGTTGATTTTGTATTATCGCTATAAGTTACGCTCGAACAATAAAGTTTGCTTCCATCCACCCAAAGTGCATGTGTTCTTTTGAAAATGGTTTGCGCATCATGAACTTTGTGAACGCTATCGGGTAAATATTGCATATCAAAAATTTGGAAACTGTTTGGTCCGGTATCGTCGCTCACCACATAACAATAATTTTGGTAAGTTTTAATTTCTCTCCAAACGGTTCCGGTGATCTTACCCGGTTCAAAATCACAAACTACTTGTTGGTACGGATTTGTAACATCTACAAAATACGTTCCACCGGCAGAGCCTGCAATAGCATATTCTCTGTTCTTGCTAGCTTGATACCATCCCCAACAACCCGAATATTTTGTGGCATATGAAGTTGTATAAGTTCCCGGATCAATGAGGCTGCATAATGTAAAATTGTTTGCGCCATAAACCTGCGCGTTTATTTTGCTAAAAGAAATGATCGCTAAAACTAAAAGTAATTTTTTCATCATATTAGTTATTATTAATGATTATTTTTTTTGTGAGAGAGCCATTTTTTGTTTTCAAGTTCACTATATAAGCACCGTTTGGTAATTGCGCGACATTTATTTTTTGTTTTCCAAAGATTGTAAGATCATCAGTTAAAACAATTTCTCCTAAAACATTTGAGATCTTTACCGTAGCATCAACATTTTTTGCGCTCATAATATTAATATGTCCGCATGCCGGACTAGGATAGATCTGAAAATTAGTTTCCATAGCTGCATTCTCTGTAAATCCTATGGGTTGATTAAATGTTTGACTTGCATCCAATAAAAAAACACCATTTTGCATATCCACTGCTAATATCAAACCGCTTGGGAAAAACGGATAAGCGCCCCAATTACCGCGATAACCATTGTACGAACTTGCGCTGAAGCCACCTTGTGGATGTGTATCAAAAAAACCTGCAAAAACAGGACTGGCAGGATTGGTGATATCGTAAATATTCAAACCATCTTCGTAACAACTAATAATGGCCCAGCGACTTCCTATAACATACGGATTGTGCGGTGTAGAGTTTGGATAAGGAATTACAGTACTTTGTGGAATGATATTCGCGAGATTTTGAACATCAACAATTCGTATCGGTAAAAAATTTGGTACTTCATCGCAAAACACTAATGTTTTTTTATCGGCAGTTAGTGCACTCGCATGATTGTACGCTGATCCGGAACTGTAATTAATATAAGAACCTAATTGGGTAAATGTATTTCCAACACTATTGTATTTAAAAATATAAAGTCCTTGATTACCACATGAAGCAAAAACTGTATCGTTATTTACATACATATCGTGCGCGTAGCTTATACTTGGGAAATCGGTTTTAAGCGATCGTAAAAAAGCAGGATTAGAAGGAGTAGCTAAACTGTAAATGGTCATTGACTCGTGCGAACCCCCTAATTTTGTTTCGGAACCAATGTACATTTTATCTTTATCTATCCAAATGGTATGTCCTCTTTCAAAATACGTTGTGCCATCATGTACAACATGCACACTATCCGGCAAGTACTGCATATCAATTATCTGAAAACGATTTGGAGATGCATCATCGCTAACAACATAACAGTAATTCTGATATGATTTTATTTCGCGCCATGTGCAGCCTGATTTGCCGGGAACATAATCGCATTGATTAGGAAATCCGGGATTACTGATATCAAGAAAGTAAGTTCCTGTACTACTTCCAACAATGGCATACTCTTTATTTGTAGATGTTTGGTACCATCCCCAACAGCCCGAATATTTGCGTTGATCGGTGCCAATGCCACCCGTAGTTTGCGGATTTACAAAACTTACCAAGCTTATTCGGTTAGAAGAATAGGACTGCGACTTGCCAAAAAAGCAAACGCTCATCAATAGAAGTAAAAGTGAGTTTTTCATAGGTGCTTGTCCTAACAAATATAGTGAAATTATGACTGAAAAGAAAGGGCTTTAGAACAAAGCTGTTAACCCAAAATGGATCTTTCCATTCCTTGCGTCAAAGCCGTTACCAAATTGGTTTCCAATGGCATAGTTTATGGATAAAATGCCGGCTTTTGTTTCGAAGTTAATTCCTGTTCCTACACTAATGGGCGTATCGTGGAGATAACTATTAAACGCATTCTTTTCGTAAAAAGCACCTTCGGTAAATACAATGATGTTTGAATTTTGCGCAAATAAAAAACGGTACTCAATTGTGCCGATAGTATAAAATGACGTGAAAATACTTTCTTCATCAAAACCTCTTAGGGTTCGCAGACCGCCAATGCGGATCATTTCATTTTTGAACAAGGGAGCGTTCCCAAAAATTGATGCGCTTTGTAATCCTAATTTTAAAACATTGTTGTTCGAAATAGGAATGTATCCGCTGATAGTTGCATCGTACATATACTGTGTAGAACTTAACGTAATATTATTATAAGCAAGATCATTGATCTTAGGATTCTTTCTCACTTTTTTATTTCCTGCCGAAGCATTCATTTGAATTGAAATTCCTCTCTTCGGATTGAATTTATAATCAAGATCCTCATAAAAAATACCAAAACCATTTAATTGCGTTGTAACATCGGCGTAATCAGGCAAAACAGTGGCGTTGGCTAGTCCGTATGTTGAAATGATATTCGACGTTCGTTTTTTTACACTTAATTTAATATAATTCAATCCCGAAACATAATACTGTAAACCAACATCATTATTGATGTCGATAAAGGATGTATCGCGTTTGTAAATTTTAATGGCATAATCACTTCCAAACGATGAGCCGAACATATATGGATAGATCATTTTCCCTTTAAAATCTACCGTTTGCGATTGTAATCTTCGCCATTCAAGATCAAACGTTTCACCATTATGCAAGATCTCGTTGAGCAATTTTATTTTTATATCGCCGGTTAAAATAGTTTTTCCCGTATTGGCATTTGGTTGCACGCCAATTATTCCGTCCAATTGTGTTGCGCGTTTCTTGTCCAAAAATAAAATAAGTTTATTGGTCTTATCGCTCAAGCGAACCAACTGCGGTTTTGTTTGCGTTACAAAAGGCAGTTGTATCAAGCGCTGACCAATGCTTTGCATGGCTTGCTCGTTATAAGGCTTACCTGGAAATACATTAATATAACGATGTAGGAATTTAGAATTCAACTTTGCATTTCCGATCACAACTATGGAATCAACTTTAAAAAATTGATCTTTTTGAACATGAAGTACCGCTTTTAAAATATCATTCTCTATAGAAACGCTATCCAATTTTACACTTGCAAAAGGATGTCCGTTATTTTCGTAATACGTGATGATGCGTTCTTTTAACTGGGTAATTTGTTTCCCACTGAACGGCTTTTGCAAATACAATTTCTCACTAAATCCAATTTTTGATGCTAAGGAAGGATTAAGATCTCCCATTTTCAATTGCGCCCATTTTAATTGACTTCCTGCAACAATAGAAACAGAAATAGAATTCGCGTTTTGTTCTGTTGTATCAGCCTGCGCCAATAAATATCCCTTACTTTGAAAATAAGTGATCACGTTATCCAATTCTTTTAAAGCAAGGTTTTTTTTGAGATGATGCTTTTTGTAATTGATATTTTTTAAAGGCAGCTGCTTTTCGTTAGTTATTTTTAGGTCGTACGATTGGGCCTTGTTCATCAAAACAAGAACTAAAAAAATACAGGTAAAATGATATTTATTTATTGAGAACAAAATAGTAATATGAGTTATAACGCTGTTAGTTTTTTTTAGTATATTTAGAGCTTAAATTTAGTATAAAATGAGGGCATTTTCTATTTTATTACCGTTGCTCCTAAGCGTTTCGGTTCATTTTTCTCAATCGCCAATAAGTCTTACGTCGAGCAATTTTCCCGGAAATGGCGATACATTAAGATATAGCGTTGCTCAATTAAGTACGAGCATTAATTATACGCAAACCGGTGCAAATTTTACATGGAATTACAGTTCTCTAATTCCAATTTCACAAGGGTTGAGGTCCTACAAATTAGGTTTACTTACACCATACGCTTTCTTTTTCTTGGGGCTAAATGAATACGGCGAAAAAATTGCAGATACATTAGGAGTAGGTCCTTTAACCATGACCAATTTTTATAACTTTTACAAAAAGCAAACGAGTCCTGTTAACGCTTATGTGGTTGATGGCTCCGGAATGACCTTTAGCAGCATCCCTGTTCCTTCGTATTATTCTGATAAAGATGAATTGTATATGTTCCCGATGAGTTATCCAAAATATGATAGTACTACATTTAAATATTCAACGAGTTCGTCAACACTTATTCCGATCCAATATTCAAAAACAGGTTACAGAGTTACAAAAGTAGATGGCTGGGGAACTATCACAACGCCTTACGGAACAGCGCCGTGTTTGCATATTGTAACAACGCAATATTCTCAGGATTCAATTAAAAATACCATTGTGCCATTACCAATTGGATTTCCCAATAACCAAAGGAGTTATCAATGGCTAACAACGACCTCAAAAATACCGTACTTGGAGGTTAATGGAAATTTGATAGGAAATAATTTTACGGTAACTCAAATAAGATATCGCGATTCATATAGGAATCTTGCATCGGTTGGCGAATTGACCGGCGAACTCGGATTTAGTGTTTATCCAAACCCAGTTACCGAGAAATTAATACTCAATAGTAAAGGTCATGATCTAGGGGCAAAGATCTACGATATGAACGGGAAACTGGTGTTAGTTTGCGAAAAACTACCGGTTAACGGGTCAAAAAGCGAGCTAAATGTCGAAAAATTAAGTCCCGGATTGTACCATGTTCAAATAATAGAAAGTAATCAACAATTCGATCTTAAATTTATTAAGGACTAATATTTTTAATATTAATATAAAGCAGTATTTTCGTACAAACTAATTAAACTATTATGGGAAGTCATCACGATCATAATGATCACTCAAACGAGAAAAAACCGGTATCATTTACAGTACCATTGATCTTTGGAAGTGTTATCGTATTTATTATTATTCTTTTGGTTAGCATTGGGGATCCTTCAAAGGGCGACTGTTGTTGTGCAGAAGGCAAATGCTCAAAAGAATGCATGGATGCATGCAAAGCAGGAACCTGCGAAATGGCTTGCTGTGCCAAAGATGAAGGACATGGCCATCACGGTAATGCTAATGCCGCAGAAGGTCACGATCATGTAGCAAGTTCAGATACTGCTGCTGTTTCTACACCACGCAACGAAGCTACAGATACTACAGCTGCAAAGGCAGAACATAAAGAAGAAGCTCATCATCATTAATATTGACACGTTTATGTGTTGAATGGAGATGAAGAAAATGAATATTAATAAGAGGGCACCTCAAAGGGGTGCTTTTTTATTTTTTTGCTTTTTGTTAGTTTCAATTACGTTCTGGAATTGTACCACCGATGATAAAAAAGAAGTGGTAAAGAACATTGTTGTAAAAAAACCTGAGGACGTTAATAAAACATCTCTTAAGTCGTATCACGAGATCCTTAAAAAAAATATCAATGACACTTTATTAATTTATGATGGCGATACACTATTGGCATTTCCATTTTTTGAACGTTTAAAGCGAGGAAAGGATATTATTTTCTTTGAGAAAGGTAAACTTACTCCGTTAGGAGATAGCGTGGTTTATTTTGTAAGAAATGCGCGTTATTACGGTTTATATCCGCAAGATTATCACGCTCGAAAACTGGATACCATTTTACCAAAAACATTTGATAAGGCTACAGCGTCGTATTATTCGGGTTATATAGCACAGGCTGAAGTATTGTTAACGGATGCTTACATAAAATTTGGAGCGCATGTAAATAAAGGAAGATTTGATCCTGATACAGCTTTAATAGAGTGGAAGCCGTCTAAGTTGGATACAAATTGGATGAGCATTTTAAAATTGGGAATCGATAAAAATTGCGTACGTCGCGTTTTTGATTCGTTGGAACCAAGGCACGAAGGCTTTCAGTTCTTGAAATATGCATTCTTGAATTATATCCGTGAGAATGAAACAAGGAATTGGGACTCGGTTTCTTTTTTTAATGTAAAGGACACAACTATATTTCTTAAGCAATTAAAGGACCGCTTAACAGCAACCGGCGATTTTAATGATAGTTTAAAAGTGAACGATAGTTTAAAATTAGCAAAGGCATTAAAGAAATTTCAGAAGCGCATGAATCTTGATCCTGACGGGAAAATGGGGAAGTATACCAGACAAGCATTGCAATTAAGTAAAGAGCAAACTATTCGTCAAATGGAAATGGCTTTGGAGCGTTGGCGATGGGAACCAAAAAAATATCCTGAGAAGTATGCAGTTGTTAATATCCCTTCAGCTAATATTCGCGTTTTTGAATGGTGGAAAAAAAAGAAACAAGATACATTAGTGTTATTAAGTAATGTAGTTGTTGGTAAACCCGAAACGCCAACACCTTTATTGCAAAGCAAGATCAATTACGTTATCATATACCCTTATTGGAATGTTCCCTTTAAAATAGCCTGGGAGGAGATATTGCCGGCCGTGAAACGCGATACGAATTATTTACGTCGCAAGAATTTTGAAGTTATAGGAGGAAATGGCGAAGTGATCACAAACATCGGTAAACTTCCATGGAAGAAATACAATAAAGAATATTTACCTATTCGTTTTCGTCAGCGTATTGGCGATGATAATAGTTTAGGGGTGTGTAAATTCAATTTCAATAATAAATACGGAGTGTATTTACACGATACAAACAGTAAGCGCTATTTCAAAACATTTTACCGCTATCAAAGTCATGGTTGTATACGTTTGGATAAGTATTACCAAATGGCACGCTTTGTAATTCGAGATGATACATTAAAGATCCCTTACGATACATTAGATGAATGGTTAAAGCGACCAATTCAGCAAAAGATAACGCCAAAAAAACCAATTCCAATATATGTGCGATATTATACCGCGCAAACTGACAGTGATAAGAATTTGAGATTTTTTATAGATGTATACCGCAGAGATGAGTATATGATCAAGAAAGTGTATAGAAAAAATTAAACGAGAGAATTCTTCGCAGCCCCGCTGCTTATCGTTTTTATCCACGATCCCGATAGCTATCGGGATCACTAATTAACACCAATCTTTGTGTTTAGATTTCACTAATCTGTGTTTGCTAATCACAAGTGTTTTACACACAGATTAGTGTAATTCTTTGTGCGCATAGATTAGTGAAAATTCGTGTAATTAGTGGCAAAATAAATATACTCGGCGTAGCCGAGGTAGCGTTGCGTTTTTTTAGTGGAGCAGCCTTAGATATTACGCTCAATGATATTGATCTCGTAATTCAACATGATCTTGTAATCCTCACCGGCCTCTTTTATTTCTTCATCATCCTTTTCGTAATACCAGTTAATAGTGGCATTAAGTGCAATTAATCTAATAAAGAACTTAGAAAGTAATTTTGAAGCAACGGTATTGAAGTAATCTAAACGTAAACCAACTGTAAGTGTTTGTGTAGTTCTATGCGTTGCAAATTCTTCTGTCCAACGGTTCAAACGATCGAAAAAATCAATCGGATTTTCAGCAACAATTTTGCCATCAAGATCAAGAGTTCCATTTTTCAGGTCAAAAATTGCCTGTGGGGTGACATCTGTTTTTGTGATAACTATTTTGCCGGAAGTATCGATGGGATAAAAGTAAGGATTTTTAAACCAAAAACAATTTTCTTTTTAATTTTCTATCACGCGTTCTTTGATCTTTGTCGCCGGATTTCCCCTGTAAATACTGTAAGGTTCAAGGTTTTCGGAAGCTACAGAACTCACGCTCAGCACGGCATGCGAGCCAACAGTAACGCCTTGGCAAACAAGCGACCGTGCGCCAAGCCATGCACCATCCTCAATTACAATATCTTTTACCATTAATTCAAAATTGCTTTTACTGAAATTATGATTCCCGCTCATGAGCATAGCGCCTTGCGACAGACAAACATTTGAACCTATTTTTACTTTTCCGAGATTATCTATCCAAACATTTTCTCCTATCCAAACATTGTCACCAATTTCTAAATTCCATGGATATTTAATGGATACGCGTGGTTTAATTATCAAGCCCTTTCCAATCTTTGCTCCAAATACTCTTAAA
>JAHEYC010000142.1 GCA_023251775.1 Sphingobacteriaceae bacterium
TATCGTTCTTATCAGTTTTTAACTTCCAACTCATGGCAATAAATGCTACAAGTCCGCATAAAATAATTATCGCCGCTGTTTTCATTTCTTTCTTTTAAAATATGAATAAAAAAAGGCTCCTATTCAGAGCCTTTAGAACTATTTTTTCTTTGGTCCAATAACCATCAACATTTTCTTTCCTTCTAGAACAGGCAATTGTTCTGCTTTTCCGTATTCTTCCAGATCATTGGCAAAACGTAATAACAATATTTCTCCTTGTTCTTTAAAAGCGATCTCACGTCCTCTAAAAAATACGAAAGCTTTCACTTTGCATCCTTCTTGTAAAAATTTAATGGCGTGATTTCTTTTGAAATTATAATCGTGTTCATCGGTGTGCGGACCAAAACGAATATCTTTAATAACGATCTTGGCGGCGCGCGCTTTCATTTCTTTGGCTTTTTTCTTTAACTCATAAAGAAATTTTCCGTAATCAACGATCTTACATACCGGTGGATCTGAATTTGGTGCAATTTCAACCAGGTCTAAACCTGCTGCCTTCGACATTTGAAGTGCTTCTGCAATTGGATAAACTCCTGCTTCAATGCCATCTCCAACTACGCGAACTGTTTTTGCATAAATGCGTTCGTTGATCTTATGTAGCTCTTCCTTAACTCCGGGGCGTTTGAACCCTTCTTTTAAACCTCTTGGTTTATATACTTTTGGTGCACCATCTGCTCCTGTTGCAGGGGTGTTTGTATTTGGTGTAGGTTTTTTGTAATAGTTACTGTTACCTGGTTTCTTGAATGCGATAATGACCTCCGTTTTTAATTAATAATTTTTGTACCCGTAAATTTACGATTATATTTATTTTTCTAAAATTAATTTAATTCTTTTTGTTTAAAGTCATTTTGGATGACCTCTTCCACCTTTTTGGCAAATTCAGCTATTCCCAAAGCCCCAATATCGCCTTTTCCTCTTTCCCTCACCGCCACTTTGTTCTCAGCAGCCTCTTTTTCGCCAACTACGAGCATAAATGGGATCTTGTTCATTTCGTTATCGCGGATCTTTTTGCCAATTTTTTCGTTGCGATCGTCAATACTTCCCCTTAAACCAAGACTGTTAAGCTCATCCATTACCTTTTTAGCATAATCGTTGAACTTTTCGCTGATAGGTAAAATGGCGTACTGCTCTGGTGTTAACCATAATGGAAAACTTCCGGCACAGTGTTCAATTAATACCGCCACAAAACGCTCCAAACTTCCAAAAGGCGCGCGGTGGATCATTACCGGTCTGTGTTTTTGATTATCACTTCCGGTATATTCCAATTCAAAACGTTCAGGTAAATTATAATCCACCTGTATAGTTCCCAATTGCCATTTTCTTCCAATGGCATCTTTTACCATAAAATCTAATTTAGGCCCATAAAACGCAGCTTCTCCTAATTCAACAACTGTTTTTAATCCTTTTTCTTTAGCGCTTTCAATGATGGCCTGTTCTGCCAAAGCCCAATTTTCGTCACTACCAATGTATTTTGCTTTGTTCTCCGGATCACGCAACGAAATTTGTGCTGTATAATCTTTAAAATCCAATGCATTGAACACATGTAAAACCAGATCGATCACTTTACAAAACTCTTCTTTCACTTGATCTGGTCGGCAAAATAAATGCGCATCATCTTGTGTAAATCCTCTCACGCGAGTTAATCCGTGCAATTCTCCATGTTGTTCGTAACGGTAAACAGTTCCAAACTCAGCGTATCTTATGGGAAGATCTTTGTATGAACGCGGGGATGATTTATAAATTTCGCAGTGGTGCGGACAATTCATCGGTTTTAAAAAAAATTGCTCACCTTCCGTTGGTGTATTGATCGGTTGAAATGCATCAGCACCGTATTTTTCGTAATGTCCGCTGCAAATGTATAATTCTTTTAAGGCAATGTGTGGCGTAATTACCGGTAAATATCCTGCTTTTGCTTGGGCATCGCGCATAAAACGCTCTAAACGTTCGCGCAGCATAGTTCCTTTTGGTAACCATAATGGTAAACCCATTCCAACTTTTTCGCTGAAGGTAAATAGCTCTAATTCTTTTCCTAATTTACGATGATCACGTTTTTTTGCTTCTTCCAAAGCAACCAAATATTCTTTTAGTTCTTTATCCTTTGGAAATGTAATGCCGTAAATACGCGTAAGCATTTTATTTTTAATATCACCTTTCCAATACGCACCCGCAATATTTAAAATTTTTGCAGCTTTAATTACGCCTGTTGCTTGAATGTGTGGTCCGCGACAAAGATCCGTGAATTCTCCTTGTGTGTACAAGGTAATATTTCCGTCATCCAAACGTTCTAATAGATCGAGTTTATAAAAGTCGTTCTTGTCTTTGAAATATTTTATAGCATCACTCTTCGAGATAGGCTTTCGCACGTAAGCATTATTTTGCCTTGCGAGTTCCAACATTTTTGTTTCGATCTTCTCAAAATCGGCAGGCGTTAATGTGTTCTCTTCAAGATCTACATCATAATAAAAACCATTTTCCAATGGAGGACCAACCCAGAATTTTACTCCCGGATAAAGAGATTCCAAAGCTTCGGCCATTAAATGGGCCGACGAATGCCAGAAGGTTGATTTTCCTTCATCATCATTCCAGGTTAATAATTGCAATTTTGCATCTGTTTCAATAGCGCGATTGGAATCCCAAACTTCGCCGTTAACTTTTGCTGCTAAAACGTTTCTTGCTAATCCTTCGCTTATACTTAAAGCTACTTGTTGTGAGGTGGTTCCTTTTTCAACTTCGCGAATGGAACCATCGGGTAAGGTTATTTTGATCATATGTTTTTGCCTAAATACAACTTAGGTTTTAATTCGAACACGAAGATAGTAAAAATTAGGCAATTGCACCCTAGTTTTTTTAGCCACGAATTACACTAATTTCACAAATCTGCATGTGATCTAATTTCACAAATCTGTGTTTATTATACAGACCCATGTTACACACAGATTAGTGTAATTTTTATAAACCCAGTTTAGTGAAATTAGTGTAATTCGTGGCAAAATACCTCGCCTCGGCGTAGCCGAGGCTTCGGGTAATTCATTTCAAAAATGGGTAAAAAGAACCTACTTTGTCTGTGAAACAAATTGTTATATTTGTATAATTAGCTCTAAAGATTGTTATGGACCAAAAAATTGATACTACTTCTGCCGAAAGTTTAAGTTTCGACGATTTTAAAAAAGCGGTCTTAAATGATTACCGACTTATTAACGAAAGTAGGCAAGCAAGTTTGTTGGGAAGAAAGGAAGTTTTGACCGGTAAGGCCAAGTTTGGAATATTTGGTGATGGAAAAGAATTGGCACAGGTGGCCATGGCAAAAGTATTTCAAAACGGAGATTTTAGAAGCGGATATTATCGCGATCAAACATTTATGTTCGCTATAAAAGCACTGAATTTACAACAATGGTTCGCAGGTTTGTATGCACACACAGATATTGCGCACGACCCAATGAGTGCAGGTAGACAAATGGGTGGACACTTCTCAACGCACAGTTTAAATGCAGACGGAAGTTTTAAACCTTTAGCACAACAAAAAAATTCATCAAGCGATATTTCTCCAACGGGTTCGCAAATGCCAAGGCTGTTGGGATTAGCGTACGCCTCTTATTTTTATAAAGTAAATCCCGATCTTCACAAAGCACCTTTTACAAATTATAGTAATAAAGGAAATGAAGTTGCATTTGGTACCATTGGTGATTCAAGTACATCCGAAGGTTTGTTTTGGGAGACCATTAACGCCGCCGGTGTTCTGCAAGTGCCATTGTTGATGAGTGTTTGGGATGATGGTCATGGAATTTCTGTTCCAAAAAAATATCAAACCACAAAAGAAAGTATTAGTGAAGTTTTAAAAGGATTTCAAAGAGATAAGAACGGAAAAGGGTACGAAATTTTAAAGACAAAAGGTTGGGATTATGCGCACTTATGCGAAACGTACGAAAAGGCCGTAAAAATTTGTCGCCAAGAACACGTGCCTGTTTTAGTTCACGTGGAAGAAGTAACACAACCGCAAGGTCACAGCACAAGCGGATCGCACGAACGCTATAAAAGCAAAGAGCGCTTGCAATGGGAAACTGATTTTGATTGCGTAAAGAAAATGCGGGAGTGGATCATTCAAAATGCATTGAGTACCGATCCTGAATTAGATAAAATAGAAGAGGAAGCTAAAGAAGCAGTGAGGAATGCAAAGAATGCCGCTTGGAATGCTTATTTATTGCCAATTAAGGATGATGCATCGCAAGTGATCGCTTTATTTGATGCAATGATCAGCGAAGGCACAGATGTTTCAATAATGCGTACTGAACTTGCATCAATTAAAGAACCAATTCGCAAAGATGTTCATGTTGCCGCTAAAAAAGCAATTCGAAAAACCATTGGCTCACCTTCTTCTGCACGCGAACAACTTATCACATGGGTAAGAAATTCAAAAGCAGAAAATGACGAGCGTTATAGTTCGCATTTGTATTCAGAATCTGAAAAACGAGTAACAAACATTTCAGGAAATCCTGTAGTGTACAACGAACAAAAACAAGTGGATGGTCGAGAAATATTGAGAGATAATTTTGATGCTATTCTTGCAAAATATCCCGAAGTAATAATTTTTGGCGAGGACTCCGGAAAAATTGGTGGCGTAAATCAAGGTTTGGAAGGTTTACAAGCAAAATACGGTGAGCATCGTGTGTTTGATACAGGAATTCGTGAAGCGACTATTATGGGACAAGCCATAGGACTTGCTATGCGCGGAATTCGTCCAATTGCTGAGATACAGTATTTAGATTATTTGTTATATGCGCTTCAAATAATGAGCGACGATCTTGCCACGGTGCAATGGCGTACAAAAGGATTGCAAAAAGCGCCTGTACTTATTCGCACACGCGGACATCGTTTAGAAGGCGTTTGGCATAGCGGTTCTCCAATGGGAATGATCGTTCATGCGTGTAGAGGAATTAATATTTGTGTTCCGCGTAACATGACCGTTGCTTCGGGTTTTTACAATACCTTATTGCAATCAGATGAACCTGCCTTGATCGTGGAGCCATTGAATAGTTATCGTTTAAAAGAAATTCAACCTTCAAATTTTGGAGAGTATAAATTCGCGCTTGGAATTCCTGAAGTATTAACCCAAGGAAATGATATCACACTTGTTTCTTATGGCAGCACAATTAAAATTGCCATGGAAGCAGTTAATTCATTAAAAGAATTAGGTATCAATGTTGAGTTAATTGACGTTCAAACACTTATTCCTTTTGATATTCATCATTCCATTGTTGATTCGGTGAAGAGAACTAACCGATTGGTGGTGTTAGATGAAGATGTTCCAGGCGGTGCAAGTGCTTATATTTTGCAAAAGATATTGGAAGAACAAAAAGCATATCAGTATCTCGACTCTAAGCCTACAACCATCGCGTCTAAAGAACATCGTCCTGCTTACGGAAGTGACGGCGATTACTTTAGTAAACCAAGCTCTGATGATGTGTTTGACGTTCTGTATTCCATCATGAATGAGTTCGACCCGGTTAAATTCCCCAAAATTTATTAAATTCGAACTTTATTTCAGAAATGGCATACATTTTAATGCGTAAATTGAAGATTTTTAAAATGAACATATTTAAACTTTTCCTGTTCTTATTTTTGTTTGGACTCACTAGTCATTCTTTCTCACAGGAAACGGCGGGCGGAACTGATCCTAAAGGAAAACCTAAAAAAGAAACAAAGTACACCGAAACTATTCCTACCGATTCTGTACCAGGCACTGAATTACTTAAAAGAGCTGTTAATTGGGTAAAGTTAGATGTTCCTAAATATGATAAATTAAATGGTTTGTCAACTTCCGGAAAGGTAGAATGTACCGCGTCCTTTTCTATTGCACCCAAAGAGTTAAATCCACAATGCGATCATACAGGAACTATTACGTTTAAGGTGGTGATCGAGTGTAAGGATAGAAAATATAGGTACACAATAAGCCATATTAAGCATACGAGTAAAAGCGGTAAAACCTCCGGCGGTAACTTTGATAACGTTGTTCCTGATTGTGGTAGCATGATCATGACCGAACTTCAGTGGAAAAAGGTAAAGGGAGAAGCCATTAAATGCGTAAATTTCGTGATCAACGATATTAAAGAAGCTATGGTGCTTGATAGCAAAGGATTTGGCGACGAGTGGTAGTATCCGGTCAATATTGCGTTTAACTCTTAGAGCCTTTTATCAAACTCAAACAAGGCTTTTATCCCTAAATTTTAAGGTTTCTTTTTATAAGATTATGTGTTATTTATGCAATGATATTATAACTTTACATTCTGAAAAAAAATACCCATGTCGAAAGTTGAACACATTCATTGCTTAATTATTGGTTCCGGTCCCGCCGGATACACTGCTGCAATTTATGCAGCGCGCGCTGATCTAAAACCTGTTCTTTACACAGGTTTAACTCCGGGCGGACAATTAACCGAAACTACTGAAGTGGATAATTTTCCGGGATATCCTAAAGGGATAACCGGTCCAATATTAATGGAAGATCTTAAAGCACAAGCCGAACGTTTTGGAACGCAAGTTCGATTTGGTTTGGTTACTAAAGCTGATCTTAAAAGTACGCCTAAGCGTGTTTGGGTTGATGAAACAATTGAGATAACTGCTGATACAATTATTATTTCTA
The DNA here is from genome assembly GCA_023251775.1 of Sphingobacteriaceae bacterium. Classification (GTDB taxonomy): domain Bacteria; phylum Bacteroidota; class Bacteroidia; order B-17B0; family Aurantibacillaceae; genus Aurantibacillus. The sequence goes on from JAHEYC010000142.1 coordinate 6,677, forward strand.
CAGGCGCAAGTGCAAAGTGGTTGGGTTTGCCTAACGAAACACGTTTGCGAATGAATGCAGGTGGTGTAAGTGCTTGTGCAGTTTGCGATGGCTTTTTCTTTAAAGGACAAGAAGTTGCCATTGTTGGCGCAGGAGATACAGCAGCTGAGGAAGCAACCTATTTGGCAAAATTATGCAAGAAAGTTTTTATGATCGTAAGACGTGGAGAAATGCGCGCAAGTAAAGCCATGCAAAACCGAGTGCTTAATACACCAAACATCGAAATTCTTTGGGATAGTGAAACAGAAGATATTTTAGGAAAAGACGCTGTAGAAGGCGTGGTTGTAAAGAACCATAAGACAGGTGAAAGTAAAACTTTAACTGTAACCGGATTTTTTGTGGCGATAGGGCATAAACCTAATACCGATATTTTTAAAGGACAATTGGATATGGATGATATGGGTTATATCCAAGTTGTGCCGGGTTCTTCCAAGACCAAAATTGAAGGCGTTTTTGCGGTAGGTGATTGTTTTGACAAAACGTACCGACAAGCCGTAACAGCTGCTGGAAGTGGCTGTATGGGAGCCTTAGATGCAGAGCGTTGGTTAGCAACACAACCTGTTCATTAGTTTTTTTTAACGATATTATTTGGTTCAATTTTTGTTATAATCTTTGAGTATATGTTCCAAAGGATCGTTATCATATTTCTTTTAATTCAAGCGTTTTGCCAAGCGCAACGCTTTACCGATCAGATCCCGCAACTAAAACGGTACACGCAAGCCGAGGTTTATGATAGCGTTAATGGTATTTGTATTTTCAACAGACTTATCGAAGCACTTGGCGGGGATTCTATTAAATACAATAAGGCGGGATATAATGCGCAGGGATGGAATGAAGAGTTTTATAAAGATGGAAAAATGCTTCATAAAGGATATTATGTGGATGGGAAATTAAAAGTATTCAAGAATTTTTATGAGAATGGCCAAGTTGAACGCTCGTTCGTTAATCCTGATCCCATACACAGCTCCGTTGATGTTTTTTATGATAATGGTTTACCAAAGAGAAAAATTGCATATTACGAAGGGAAGCCTCAAAAATATTATGAGTTCTACAATACCGGTTTGCCAAAATATGCCATAGAGAATGAAAAGGAAATGAAATATTTCACTTTAAAGAAATCGTGGTATTCAAACGGACAAATGGAATACTCAATAGAGTTAAAGGATAAAAAAGAAATGGTGTTTGTTGAGAAAAAATATTATTCAAATGGCCAGGTAAGAGAAGAGGGTACACTTAGACTTAGCTCGGATGGTCAAAAATATCTGAAGGATGGTATGTGGACCTTTTACGATGAAAGCGGTAAAAACAAAAAGACCGAAAAATTCAAAGAGCAGTAACCAATTTAAAAAGCCACGAATTGCACGAATTAACACGAATCTGTGTTTTAAAAAATTCCACCAATCTCTGCGTAACTTGCGTTTGGTGAGTACACACAGTTTAGTGCAATAACCTATTCGCACAGTTTAGTGAAAATTAGTGAAATTCGTGGCTAAAAAGATTCGAGCAGCGCAGCTGCGAGGATTTAAGAGCCTCCAATTTTTTCTTCCCAAGCAATTGAATCAAACCCTTTTTGTGTAATTGCATCCAGTTTTTCAAAATAAACTGTATCCATTGTAGGAACATGATCTTCAAGAAAGAATTCTGATGAGGTCTCGCCTTTATGCTTAGCGCAATTCAAATAATCGGAAGGATAACCTTTTAGGAAAAAGAAATATTGCATATAATAATATTCTATGATCTCCATTTGCTGCTGCTTTGCAGGAAGCGTCGTGACCTTTGAAAGCAGTTCTTTATATTCTTCAATAGAATTTGCATTGTGTGTGAAATCATATGCCGCAAACGGATTATCGTAAATAGTAACAACAGGAAAACCTTGATAAGTAAATTCAGCTGCTGCAGTTCCGTAAGCGGTAATAATGGCTTTAGGTTTAGAATTGATGATCTGAAGTTGCGACGTATTCTTATTGATGAACTTTACCTTGCTGTATTCCGGAATAGTTTTTAAGCGCTCATATATCTCATCGTTCCCGGGTAATCCGTTCGGATGTTGTTTCACAATAACAGTTATATCTTTTTGTTTTACCAGTTCGTTCAATGTAAATAACATCCATTCGTAAAAATCAGGGAATAACAGATCACGATAAATATGAGGTGAATCAAAAAAGCAATGCGCAAGTATCACAACGGTTTTATTCCATTCGATGCCATTCAACTCTTTATTTACTTCATTGGAAAATGCCGATTGCTTCATATATGACGTTGCACTATCTATTACACCTTCGAAACGCTTTTCAAATAAGGGTTTATGTGTTCTAAGTATTTCTTCTTGATCAGGTAATTGTTTGAACTGTTTATGAAAAAGAAAATGATCATTGGCATGACTTGGATAACTCGGCAGAACTTTATGAACTAACGAATAATAAGCGCCAATTGAATAAACAGGAATAGTATTTGCTAAGCATAAACGCACTGCAATGCCATGATAGATATAGGTTGCGTAGGAAGTTACCAACGCAGTTACATTGTGGAGTTTTATATTATTTTTTGTAACAAAGAAAATATTTACCGATCGTTCTACTAAAGTTCTTAAATAAGGATCCTTTAGATCAACTTCAGGCTTATTTGCATAACGTAAATAAGTG
>JAHEYC010000141.1 GCA_023251775.1 Sphingobacteriaceae bacterium
ATGGAAAAGAAAAATTGATAGCGTGGATTTTAATTTTACCCTTAATAAAACAAATACAGACACCGCATCTGGCAAAGGAGAAATTTACAATACGATCAAGGAGAATGCTTCTCAATATAATATTATTACCTTTAAGGTATTGAATTCTTCGAGTAACGAACAGCAATTCGGGATACGGGAGATAAGGATCAGTTAGTGTGAAAAATACAATGACAAAATATTTTCTTTACTATCCAATTTTTTGGGTGGGGTATTTGTTCTTTAAACTAACAAGTAAAACGAATTGGTATCCCTATATAAGTTTTAGAAGATTATTTGTACTTACTAAAGGAGGATCGAACGATTCGATGAGTGAACGTTTAAGCAGGAGTAATCCGCCTTATGAACTTAAAACAGGAAATGGTGTTTTAGGAAATTTAAACGACGAAGCAGTTGAGGCTATTGTGAATGATATAGCAAAGAACGGTTTTCATATTTTCGACGTAAAACTTCCTGCACAAGCCATAGAAGAATTGACAAAATTTTCTCTGCAAACAAAAGCTAAACTTGTTCCGGCTTCTTCTACAGGAATAACCCAATCGCTTTACGACAACAAGAACATTCTTTCTCCAAGATATGAATTCCCCGAGCAAGACATTTTAAATTATCCTTTGATACAACAGATCACCTGCGATCAAAGTTTATTTGTGATCGCGCAAAAATATTTGAATTGTAAGCCCATTCAAGATCTAACAGCTATGTGGTGGAGCGCTGCATTTTCAAAAGAAGCAAGTTCGGAAGCAGCACAATTGTTCCATTTTGATATGGACCGAATCAAATTCATTAAATTTTTCTTTTACTTAACCGATGTTGATACACATAATGGTCCGCATTGTTACGTAAGAGGAAGCCATAAAGCCATGCCCGAAAGTGTTTGGCGTGATGGACGAATATCCGACGAAGACGTTGTAAAGAGCTTTCCAAAAAACGATGTCTTAGAAATAGCAGGACCAAAAGGAACCATTATGGCAGTTGATACAAGAGGACTTCATAAAGGAAAAGTTTTGGAGACCGGCGAGCGATTGTTATTGCAAGTAGAATTTACCAATAGCCTTTTCGGCGCAACCTATAACCGCATTGATATTTCAAAAAGCGGATCCCCGGAGATCAAAAAATTAATGAGAGAGTACAAACATTCTTTTCAACGATACGTTATTTAGAACACCACAACACCGAACTTGAGCGGAACTCCTTTTAAAAAATTATTTCTCCAAACCATTATTTCAGCATTTCTGAGCTTTGCCACATTTGCATTTGGTTTTGTTCGCGTATATTATTTTTCTAAACACCTTTCTATGGAGGAATTTGGTGTATTGTCGCTGTTGCTAACCGTATCTGCGTTTTTGTTGTATATTTTTACGCTCGGATCCTTTCAATATTTATTTAAAGGCGTTAACGAAGGAGATGAGAAGCGCAGATCTACTTTTTGGTCATCCGCCATTCTTACGATCGGAATATCTTTGTTTGGACTCCTCATCACCTATTTATTTTTGGATGGGATCTCTAATTACCTTGAGTTAACAGCATACAAAGAAGAATTATTTTTGATGGTCTTGGCTTCTGCTACAACGGCGGTAATGACCATATTTTTATATTACCATTATGGTTTGGGAAGAAACAACTTTCAAAACTTTCTGCAATTCCTTCGCGGATCGCTTTGGGTGATCGTGTCCATTGTGGTGGCTTTATTTTTGGACCTTAAATTGATCCATATACTTTGGATCATTAATTTAGCGATGATCGTTATCTTATTATTTTCGGCGCCATGGAATGAAGCAAAAGATCTTTTACAGGGGAGAGGAAAGGATCTGGAGTTCAATAAACTTTTTAGATATTGTTTGCCGTTGATGCCCTATTTTGCAGGCGTGTGGGGGATCCCGATGATCGTGAGAACTCAACTCAATATTAATGATGGCGCAAAAAATGTGGCTATTTTTTCAATGGCGTATGCCTTAATGGAAATTGTGTTCATGTTCATTTCAAATATTACTGCAACATTATCACCACATTTTTTTGCTGAAACAGTTAATGATCAAAAACCCGGATTGTTCTATAATATCATGCTCAAGTATTCTATCCTTTCTATTGTTTTGATAGTCCCATTTATTTTTATGCTACGAACAGATCTTATTTTGTTAGTTGCGTCGGAAAAATATCTAATTGCAGCTAACTATATTCCTTTGCTCATTTTTTATCCCTTATTACGCGTTTTAATTATTGTGTTCGAGCAATTTTATTTAAAAGAATCTCAAACAATTTACCTTGGCGTGATCTATATTGTAAGCATGATCGCTTCTTTTATTCTGGCAATTGTTCTAATTCCTCAATATTCTATTTACGGCGCCATTGCGGCTTCTTTAATTTCCTATCTTATTATTTTTGTAAGTTTGTTTGTTAAGCAAAGAGAAATTGTGGATCATGTATACTTAAAAATTCCGGCCATCATTTTATTAACGCTCATTTTATGGGCATGCGTTTATGGCTTAGGGTATTTGAATTTTTCGAATTGGTTAAAAGCATTTCCCTTGGGATTAATGGCCATAGCGAGTGTTTATTTTTTACCGATCCTGAATGAACAAGAGAAAACCAAATTAGCGGTATTATTAAAACTAAAGAAGTGAGTAAGAAAAAAGAAGTTTTATTTCTACTGCCCGATTGTCCCGGTTATTATACACAGTTGTGTTATAGCATGGGACTTGAACTAAAAAAGAAAGGCTATACAGCCATTTTTGCAGCAACCACGCCGTTCTACGAGAAATTTAAAAAAGTAAATTTATCGGAAGTGGGGAAGGTTTATTATTTGGATCAATTCCTAAAGCAAAAAATTGATGAGAAGGAACACAAGTCGT
>JAHEYC010000112.1 GCA_023251775.1 Sphingobacteriaceae bacterium
GATGCTGTTATGTTAAGTGCAGAAACATCCGTTGGAAAATATCCTGTTAAAGTTATTGAGATCATGCGGAGGGTAATTGAACAAGTAGAAAAAGTTGATTCCATTTATTACCACGAACATTTACCACAATTAAAAACAATTACATTTATTACTGATAGTATTTGTTATAATGCCGTTACACTCTGTCATCACGCACATGCAAAAGCAATTATTAGCATGACCAATAGCGGATACACGGCTTTTAAATTATCGAGTCATAGGCCAAAAGCACATATTTTTATTTTTACCGATAACCGTCATTTATTAACCACCTTAAGTTTAGTATGGGGAGTGCGCGGTTATTATTACGACAAATACGAAAGTACCGACGAGACCATCAACGATCTAAAAGATTTTATTAAAGCGCAAGGTTTTGTAAAAATTGATGATCTTGTTGTAAATATTGCAAGTATGCCAATGAAAGAACGTGGGCGTACGAATATGATGAAATTAAGTTATATACAATAATGTGGTTAAAAGCGCCTAACATAAATTGCACACATGGTTTTTCAACTCGCGAAGGTGGAATTAGTACCGGCGCATTTGAGGGTTTGAATTTGGGTGGCTCGGCAGATGATCCAAAACATATTATTGAGAATAGAACGCGCGCACTTTCCGAACTTGGATTGAAGCTTGGTGATATTTGTAATTTAAAACAAGTGCATGGCACAGATGTAAAACGCGCCATTATTGGTCAGCAAGAAGGTGATGCTTTAGTTACAAACGAACCCGGTTTAATTTTAGCAATCAGTATTGCCGATTGTTTTCCTATTTTATTTTTTGATGAAGAAAATGTGGTGGTAGGCGCCGCGCATGCCGGTTGGCGCGGAACAGTTGGAAGAATAGTTGAAAAGACCATTGATGAAATGTTGAAACTTGGGGCAGAAGTAGATCATATTAAAGTTGCCATTGGCCAGGGTATTTGTAAAACACATTTTGAGGTTGGTCCCGAAGTTACCGAAGAATTCCGCCAGGAAGGTTTTCCCGAACAATTTTTAATTGATAATAAAATTGATCTTGCAGGCTGCAATCGTTTTATTTTATTGGACAATGGTATTGATAAAAGAAATATTTGGACCATGAACAAATGTACATTCGAACCCGAATTTTACAGTTACCGCCGCGACAAAGGAACTACAGGACGCATGTGGGGGATAATTAGTTTAAAATAGCCTTGTAAAAAAACTTGGGCCTACGAAGAGTAAAATGCCACAGATTACGCGGATTCACGCAGATTTCATTCACAGATTAAAAAATAAGATAATGTTAATAATTGAAGATCCAGAGACCTTTTACTCACGTAAAGAAGATTTTCCGATGCGAGAAGAAACTTATAAAATCATAGGTTTAGCAATGGAAGTTCATAAAACTTTAGGGAAAGGATTTTTGGAAATCGTTTATAAGGATGCTCTTGAAATAGAATTTACAGATAATACGATTCTTTATGAAAGAGAAAAATCGTATACTATTGAATATAAAGAGCGGATCTTGAAAAGAAAGTACACTGCTGATTTTGTCGCCCACGGAAATTTGATCTTGGAAATTAAAGCACAATCAGGCATTTATGATGAAGATATAAAACAAACAATTAATTATTTAGCTTGCGCTAATTTAACTCTAGGCTTAATCATTAATTTCGGTGAAAATTCTCTCACGTTTAAACGTGTTATATTAAGTTAAGAAATCTGTGACACAAATCTGCGAAAATTTGTGTAATCTGTGGCAAGTGTGACATAAAAAAAGCCCCCACTTTCGTGAAGGCTTTGTAGTATAATAGAATGTAATTCTTATTTTTTCTTGTCTTTTCCTTTTTCTTCTGCAGCAGGAGTTTTTGCGCCCGCAGCCGGAGTTGTTGTTGCAGCACCTGCAGCAGGAGTTGCTGTTGCACCTGCAACCGGAGCAGTGGTTGTTCCTGCAGCCGGAGTAACTACTTCTTCAACAACCGCACGTGTAACTTGTACACTTACAACCGTAATATTACTAGGATGCAATACTGTAATGCCATCTAATTTAATATCACCGGCAGCAATTGCTTTTCCGATAGTTAATTTTTCGATATTCAACTCAACGCGTTGAGGCAATTTATTAATTAAACCTCTCACCTTCAACTTACGCATTTTAATATGCAATTTACCACCATCTTTCACACCTTCGGCCATTCCGATAGTTTTAACCGGTAATTGTACTGTTACAGGTTTACCATCTATAACTTGTAAAAAATCGGCGTGGATCAATTTATCACTCACCTTGTGGAATTGTGATTCTTGCAACACTGTTTTGTAGGTCTTACCATCAAGGTTAATATCTACAATGTTTGTTTCAGGTGTGTAGATCACATCTCTGAATTCGCGTTGATCTGCAAAGAAATGAATTTGTTCATTTCCACCATAGATCACACATGGCACCAATCCTTTTACTCTAAGAGCATTAGCATCTGATTTCCCTACGTTCGCTCTTAGCGAACCGCTCAACGATACTGTTTTCATTTTGTTTATTTTTTTGTGAGTTCTTCATTATGCCCGTTTCATAATTTGTAACTCTGTTATTTATTTTTTACGGGTTATACTATAAAGTTAGAGCTGATAGATTCGTAATTGTGAACGCTACTGATCACTTTTGCGAATAGATCGGCAATGCTAATGACTTTTATCTTTTCACTTTGCTGTTTTAATGGGATCGTATCTGTGACAATTAATTCTTTCAATTTTGATTTCGCAATATTCTCATACGCCTTTCCCGATAATACAGGATGCGTACAAATTGCTCTCACGCTCAATGCTCCTCTTTCCATCATCATATCGGCAGCTTTGCAAAGTGTTCCACCTGTATCCACAAGATCATCTACCAATACAATATTCTTTCCTTCTATCTCTCCAATGGCTGTCATGCTTTCAATGACGTTTGCTTTAGCGCGTTGCTTGTAGCAAATAACCAGATCAGCATTTAAATGTTTTGCATAAGCATTCGCACGTTTACTTCCACCCATATCAGGTGCCGCCATGGCTAAATTGCTTAAGTTAAGCGATTGTATATAGGGCATAAATACAGTTGATGCATATAAATGATCAACGGGTACGTTAAAGAAACCTTGAATTTGATCTGCATGAAGATCCATGGTCATAACACGAGTTGCACCGGCAACAGCGATCATATCGGCCACTAATTTTGCACCGATAGCCACGCGCGGTTGATCTTTCCGATCTTGACGTGCATAACCGAAATATGGAAGTACAGCAATGATGTGGCGAGCGCTTGCACGTTTAGCTGCATCAATAAGCAATAACATTTCCATTAAATTATCGGCAGGGGGCATGGTACTTTGAACAATGAATACACTTTGTCCGCGAATACTCTCTTCGTACGACACTTGCAATTCCCCATCACTAAAGATATACTGCTCTACTTTACCCAAAGGTTGCCCGTATGCTTTGGCGATCTTATCGGCCACAGCAACACTAGCTCTTCCTGAAAATAAACGTACTTGTGATTCCATGTTTTAAAAAGGAGTGCAAATATAGTGATTTTGATGGTTTTAGGCAAAAAAATAAAGCAAGGAATAACCCTTGCTTTTCTATCCTACTGGCCTTATTTTCAGTAGATTTAGTACCCGAAATCGGGGTCGAACCGATATATCCGTGAAGATACTGGTGTTTGAGACCAGCGCGTCTACCAATTCCGCCATCCGGGCATTTCTTCAATCTCATTCTTTATGCGCGTCTACCATCCCGATAATTATCGGGACCGCCATTCGGGCATTCCAAACTTTAATTGGGGTTACAAAACTAGACTTTCTTTTAGAATTGACAAAAAAATTGTTGATCTCTAATTCCCAAATATCTCTGCGTCACTTTTGCAATCTACGCATTTTGGATTCGGACGTGGGGTGATCATGATCTCGAAAGGTTTAATAGCCTTTGTACTTTTATCATATTTCAAAGTGATCTTCACTTCTGATTTTACAGTTACTCCTCCTTTTACTGCAGGGTTCCACAGATCCATATTTTTAAGGGCAACCGTTACCAATTCGTTCAATTGTGCATTCGGTCCGTTTACCAAAGCTTTTTTTACAGAGCCATCAAAATTTAGTGAAAGCTTTACAATAGAGGCAGATCCTTTAACCGCACGTCTTTGCTTTTTAGTCAATACGATCTGATCCTTAAAGAAATTATGAAGATCCTCATCTCCGAATCCATAACATGGGGGACGACATGCTTTTTTATCAGACGATACTTTTGGTTTTTTGTACCCAGCTTTCTTTGGTTTAATTTCAACAGCCACTGTTTCTACTGCACCTTCAACGGCGGTAGAGGTTTCTTCTTCTTCCTTTACTTCCTCTTTCTTCTCTTCTTTCTTTTCCTTTTCTTTCTTCGGCTTCTCTACTTCTTTTTCCTTCTCCTTTTCCTTCTTATCATTTTTCGCGACAACTTTATCTTCTTTCTTTTCTTCTTTCTTGTCCTCTTTTTTCTCCGCTTTTTTTGCGGCTGCAGCTTCTGCTAAGAATTCAGCATCTTCTTTTGCTTTTGCAGCAGCTTTCTCTGCCGCTTTTTGCTCGGCGGTTTTATAATATATATAAAATCCTTGACTTGGCTTCAACGCTTCTACATCTCCTCCCATTACACACTGACATTCGTTCTTATAACTTGTAGAGAATTGAAAGAACTCAGGATACGTACTCAACAAATTTTCCCAGCGCTCGCGATTATTTTCTTCGCGCGTGCCTGCCGCATCTTCAGTTGTTTCGGTAAATACTAAAATGATCTCGGTTATCTCTGCCGTTTTTAAAGCATCGGCTTCAGGCACCTTAGGCATACCCCCTGTACCTTTTTTAGATTTTAAAGTGATATGTTGTTTTGAGGAAGCTTTAAAAGCTGCGGTCAATTCTTCCTCATCAAATGTGAGGTCATCATAAACAGGTGTTTGGCCAAGAAGCTGTGCGCTAAAAGCAAAAAAGATGATAATAAGGAATGATCTCATGGTCTTATTATTTAACTGTAATAATAGCAAAAATATTCGGGAATATAAACACCGCTGTTACATTTAAACAACATTTAGCGTTTAATTTGTGCTTTTTGGGGTTATACACTTTGAATTTTTATCTTTAAATTGGTATCGGATCGCCATAAGTAAAAAAGCCTAAAAAATGATCATTACCAAGACCCGAACGGTAAAAGAAATATATTCGCTTGCATTCGATCATGCATTTAAAGATAGCAAAGGACTTTTGTTACCCATTATTTGTACATCTATTCCAATGATGATCATTGGAAGTTTAGGCGCTAAGATCATTAGCGATCATTACGATCCTTTCAATAATTTAATTGATCTAAAGCCGGCTTTAACACCAAATTATTATATCTTACTCCTTATATTATTTGTGGTTTTCCTTAGCGGTTTGGGCTATTATAATTTTTTAATTAATAAGAACCTTATCAAAGGAAATAAACCCCTTAATGAAACTGAAGATCTTATTAAGCCTTCGGATGTGAGAAGAACTTATCCTTTGAACTTCGCCATAATTTACATAGTTTACTATATCATGCGTAATGCATCTATCTATTTATACGATCTTGTTTTTGGTGGTGAACCCGGTGAATACGCTTCCGGCATCTTAGATTATATTTGGTTAACGGTGATCGACCAGATCCCTTTACTTTTAATTATGCCTATGGTATTCTTTTTTTGTTTTGCGGCATCTTTTGTTTCGTATCGCGATCATATTGGCGCTACCGAAGCGTTAGGAAAGATATGGGAAACCATAAAAGAAAAAGCTCACATAGTATGGTATAACAGCTTTATCATTGCAGGTTTATTTTACATCTTCCTATTCGTTACAAAACTTTTTATTTTGTACGGAAGTAGTGTTTTGAATTCGGCCACCACAGGTTCGGTGATCTTTTTTTATATTTTTAGTGTCCTCGAAATTTTTATGTGTTACTTTTTCCTTATTCACACTCACATAAGCATGGTTTTGCTTTATGGAAGTTTTGAAGATGAAAAACATGGACATTTTGTAAAAGACATGATCGACAAATTATAAGCGCTTACTTCTTTCCTTTTCCTCCACCTTTATTTTGTCCGCCACCATTTCCTTGTCCGCCACCCTTATTCTCATGAGAGTTCTCCTTATAAGAATTCTGTTTTTGTTTAGCTTCATTTCCTTTATTCTGCTGTTTTTGCGGTGAGTGACCATTCCCTGATCTTACTCCAATGGTTTTTTGTGAAGGACCGCGATACCCTTTTTTATATTTTACTTTATGTTCTTTGAAATTAACGTAAGGCGTAGTTCCATAATAATCAACCATCACAACTTTATATCCACCGTAAAGATCATAGTTACTATAAATTGATGGGAGATATGTTCTGTGTATCCAAACTCCTCCACCATAATAAATGAACATACTCGTTTGGATATCATAATATGCTTCAACATCCGGTAAATAATAATAACGGACTTCCGCATATCCTACCGGGCCCCACATAGGTGGTGATCCAATATTTATGTTAACAGAAACCTGCGCTTTTATAGGATTTGACATAATGATCGCTATTCCTATCATCATCAATTTTAAATACTTCATTTTTTTGATCTTAAATTCTTGCTCCCGGCAATACAGATGTGAATTGTTTCACAGCATAAAGGTGAATGATCTTAAACCCAAATGTATTATACAAGTTTTATTGTTTGTTGTATAATTCAGGGTTTATGGAAGATTTTCCTGAAATTTAAAAGAAAAAAGTGCAGAAATTAAAAAGTGATAGTGTAGTTCACTCCATTTTTATTGTTTACTTCTAATTTACCACCCAATTGTTCGGTGAGCATATAAATAAGTTGTATCCCCAAATGCGAATCTTTTTCAGGATCAAAATCCTTTTTAAAACCACTTCCATCATCGGAAACTGAAAGTGTATACTTTTCTTTTATGGATCTAAGATCAACGCTGATCTTACCTTTCTTTTTAGGGAAGGCGTGTTTTAATGAATTACTTATGGCCTCATTCAATATCAAACCAATGGGTATCATTTTATCAATATCAAAATGCGCTTTTTTTTCTATACTATAAATAAATTCAATTTCAGAATCAGGCAAGGCGTACGATCGATACACACTTGTACAAAGCGTAACAATATATTCTTTTAATTCAATTTTACTAAGGTCGTCGGATTGGTATAACATTTCATGTACCAAGGCCATTGAATTAATTCGGTTACGACTCTCACGTAACAATGCCATGAATTTTTCATCTTCCGTGCTTTCCGATTGCAGACTCAACAAACTCGAAATGATCTGCATATTATTCTTTACACGGTGATGGATCTCTTTTAATAATTGCTCCTTTTCCCTTAACGAAATCGTAGAATGTTGCAACTCTTCACCAAGCATGTTTACCCCGGCTCCAATTCCATCAAAAACAGAATCATCATTTTTAATACTTACTTTTTTTTCAAAATCTTGACGGGCAAAAGCCATGATCACTTCGAGGATCTCGTTTGCACGAGTGTTGTCGGAAAGGGGAATTTTGTTTTTTGGGGCCATTAGTTCAGGAACTGTTTAAGCCATTGAGTGGCTTCTTCTTCGTTATCAAATAATTTTGTTGGTACTGCGGGTTTATTTATACCTAAATAAAAATTCCCTAAAACTCTACTAAGCGTAGAACCAATAAGAATGGCAAAAGCACAGGTTTTTGTATCTCTTCCTCGCACCGAAAAATGATGGCGCGCTTCATAACTCATTGATTTTATACCACGCGAATCGATCAACATTGGAAATTTTTTCTCGCAAATTAATTCATTTACTACTTTCGAATTTTCTTGAGCGATCTCAAGGGTAATATCAATTCCCGACTTAACACATGTGCGAGCAATGCCATCATTACCCATCCAGGTAAAATAACCCTTCACTTCTATAGCATCTTTTGGAATTTGCATTAGCTGTAAATGTAACGATTATGTAGTTGAAACCAAATAAAACACAACTTTTTGGAGCTGAATTTCTCTAATATTTATTTGATTTTCAATATTTTATATCATTATCCTAAGAAATGATAATTATCAGTATATATTGCTGTCAACTTAGTAACTTTGTTAGAACAAATTTTATGAAAATAGAACAGATCTATACCGGATGTTTGGCGCAAGGAGCCTATTACATTACCTCCAATGGTGAAGCTGCTATTATTGATCCGCTGCGCGAAGTTCAACCATATCTTGATCGCGCAAAAAAAGATAATGTGAAAATAAAATATGTTTTTGAAACACATTTTCATGCCGATTTTGTTTCGGGACATTTAGATCTAAGTAAAAAAACAGATGCGCCCATTATTTTTGGTCCGAACGCAAATCCGGAATTCAAAGCAATTATTGCGCAAGATGGAGAAGAATTCAAATTAGGAAAAATTACCATTAAAGTTTTACATACACCCGGACACACATTAGAAAGCACTTGCTATTTATTAAAAGATGAAAATGGAAAAGATCATTCGCTATTTAGTGGTGATACATTATTTTTAGGAGATGTTGGCAGGCCCGATCTTGCACAAAAAGCGGCAAGTATGACCATGGAAGATCTTGCAGGGATGTTATACGATTCGCTCAACAGTAAAATTATGCCTTTGGCAAATGATGTTACGGTTTATCCCGCACACGGTGCCGGAAGTGCTTGCGGAAAAAATATGATGAAGGAAACGGTTGACACATTGGGTAATCAAAAGAAAATGAATTACGCCTTGAATCAACCAAATAAAAAAGCATTTGTTGAAGCAGTATTAGATGGATTAATGCCTCCACCCGCTTATTTTCCGTTGAATGTTGCGATGAATAAAAAAGGTTACCAAAGTTTTGATACCGTTTTAAATAATGGTATGAAAGCTTTATCCATAAACGAATTTGAAGCTGCCGTTGAAACAACCGAAGCTATTATGCTCGATACTCGTCCGCCTGCAGAATTCACCAAAGGATTTGTTCCTCGCTCTATAAATATTGGTATCAATGGCGATTTTGCTCCATGGGTTGGCGCTTTGATAAATGATGTGAAGCAACCAATTCTTTTAATTACTACTCCGGGAAAAGAA
>JAHEYC010000032.1 GCA_023251775.1 Sphingobacteriaceae bacterium
ACACGACGTGCACGATGCACAACCAATTTATCTTCTTCACTTAATTCGTCCATACCAAGAATGGCGATGATATCTTGTAATTCTTTATAACGTTGTAAGATATTTTTTACACGTTGAGCGCAATTATAATGTCCTTCGCCAATAACGGTTGGACTTAAGATACGTGATGTAGAATCCAATGGATCCACTGCAGGATAAATTCCTAACTCTGCAATTTTACGACTCAATACAGTTGTTGCATCTAAGTGAGCAAATGTAGTTGCAGGAGCTGGATCGGTCAAGTCATCGGCAGGAACATAAACCGCTTGCACCGATGTAATAGATCCTTTTTTAGTAGAGGTGATACGCTCTTGCATGATCCCCATCTCTGTAGAAAGTGTTGGTTGGTAACCTACCGCTGATGGCATACGACCTAATAACGCCGATACCTCTGCACCCGCTTGTGTGAAACGGAAAATATTATCTACGAAAAATAAAATATCTTTTCCTTGTCCCGAACCATCTCCATCACGGAAATATTCTGCCAAAGTTAATCCCGATAATGCAACACGCGCACGAGCTCCCGGAGGTTCGTTCATTTGTCCGAACACTAATGTTGCTTTTGATTCTCCTAAAGCTTTTACATCTACTTTAGAAAGATCCCAACCGCCTTTTTCCATATCGTGTTTGAATGCATCACCATATTTAATTACATCCGATTCAATGAACTCACGTAAGAGGTCATTTCCTTCACGTGTGCGCTCACCTACTCCGGCAAATACTGATAGACCTGAATATGCTTTGGCGATATTATTTACCAATTCCATGATCAATACTGTTTTTCCTACACCCGCACCACCAAACAAACCAATTTTACCACCTTTTGCGTATGGCTCAATTAGGTCAATTACTTTGATACCTGTAAATAGAACTTCAGTTGAAGTAGAAAGATCTTCAAATCTTGGAGGTTGACGGTGAATAGAATGACCACCTTCATTACTCACAGTATTTATACCATCAATTGCCTCACCCACTACATTAAACAAACGGCCTTTTACTTTATCACCGGTTGGCATTTTAATTCCACTTCCCGTACCTTTAACTTCCATACCTCGGTACAAACCATCGGTACTATCCATGGCGATAGTTCTTACTGCATTTTCGCCAATATGTTGTTGAACTTCAAGAATTAATTTTTGTCCGTTAGCACGTACAATTTCAAGAGCGTCCAAGATATTTGGTAATTTTCCGCCTTCAACATCAAAACTAACGTCGATCACCGGACCAATAACTTGGGATATTTTGCCAATTTGTTTAGACATGGGGTTTTCCTTTTTAAATTTGGGCACAAAAATACAGATTTTTACATATAAAAACACTATCTTGTTAATAAAAATGAATAGTTTATTTTTGCACCATGCTAACCGTTAGACATACCGAAAACTTTAGGATAGAGAAGCCTTGCATCCTTACTATTGGCACATTTGACGGGGTTCATTTGGGGCATCAAAAAATTCTGAAAAAACTAAACGAATTAAAGCAAAAGACGGGTTTAAATACCGTTATTTTAACATTTGATCCGCACCCCAGAAAAGTACTTTTTCCTGAGCAAAAAGACCTCAAATTAATAACCACAACCGACGAGAAATTGGCCCTTTTAGCGCAAAATAACATCGACGTTACAGTAGTTTACCCTTTTAGCAAAACCTTTGCGCAAATGGATGCAAAGTCGTTTATAAGGGATATTTTATCAAAGAGTTTGAATGTAAAATACCTCATTATTGGATATGATCATAAATTTGGGAAAGATCGCGATGGTGATATAAATACACTCAAGAATTATTCAAAAGAATTTACCTACGAAGTTGAAGAAATAAGAGTTCAGGATATTGAGAACATCAATGTGAGTTCGAGTAAAATTCGTCACGCTCTCGAAAAAGGTAATGTTGAATTGGCAAATAAATATTTGGGATTTGAATTCTTTATGAATGGAACTGTTGTAAAAGGAAAACAATTAGGAAGAACTTTAGGATATCCTACTGCAAATTTGCAGATCGATGAAATAGATAAAATGATCCCCACCATTGGTGTTTATTTTGTGAGTGTGCAATTTGATAAAGAAAACTATCACGGAATGTTAAGTATTGGTAAAAATCCAACGACTGATAATGATGGTGTAGTAAAAATTGAGGTGAATATCTTTAACTTTGATAAGGACATTTACAATAAGAACATCAAGATCTCGTTCATAAAACATTTGCGCGATGAAGTAAAATTTGAAACTATTGAATTATTGAAAGCACAATTGAAACTGGATAAAGCTAATTGCCAAAAATTACTTGAAGAATTAAAACAACATGCGTAAGCTACTTTCCATACTTTTTATTCTATGCGTTTGTTCTTCATTTGCGCAAACCGAGCTTTTAGATTCGGTCGGTGTGATGCACACTGATGAATACACCGATCTTGCAGTTGCCTTGGCAAATAAAGAAAATGTTTTACGTTTGAATTTGCGTAAAAAGAAATATAAGACATTCCCCATGGAAATTCTTCAATTAAAGAATTTACAATATTTGGATGTCAGTAAAAATAGCATCAAAGATCTTCCCGATAGTATTGTGACACTTACAAAACTTCAATTCCTTTATTGCAGCAAAACGGGTTTGGAAAGACTCCCAAAGAACATTGGTGATATGGAAAATTTAAAGTACGTCAATTTTAATCAGAATGAACTCACCACATTGCCTTATAGTTTTGGTCGTTTAGAAAAATTAGAGCACGCCGATTTTTGGGATAATAATATGGATGAATTTCCCGCGAGCATGAATCAACTGCATAATTTGAAGTCGATCGACCTAAGAAATATTATGATCTCAAAAACAAAACAAGAAGCTTTGCAACAACAAATTCCAAAAACAAAGATCTATTTCAGTGCGCCGTGCAATTGCGGTGGATGATGTTTAAAAAATTATGATGTCAAGAATAATTGAATGTCGATCATATCTTACACTTGTGCTCATCTTGTTTTGCCTTGGTAATACGTTCGCTCAAACCAAACAAAATTCAAACGCGAAACCAAAAACTACGGTAAAACCAAAACCCAAACCTGTACAATACTTCACCGTTTCGGGTAGAACTTTTTATCAAGGCCATTGGTGTAAAGGAATAACTCCAACCTTTGAAGAAGAAGAGGAATCACGGAAGATCATCTTAAAGCCCTTGGATTTTTTAATAAAGAGAGAGGATTATAGATCGCAAAAGAAAATACATGTGTATTGTGATCAAAACGGTTACTTTGAAACACAACTTCCTGCAGGAGAATATTCCATAGAATATACCAATGATCACAGGATCGGACTGAACACATATATTGGAAGCGATACCTTGAAAAATTTAAAACTGGAAGACTTCATAAACAAAACCGAAAGGATCTTTGGTGATATCAAGATCACAGCCAATACAACAAACCTTGTTCTAGCTTTTTATCAAGAATGTATTGGAATTGCGGAGTGATAAAAAAATGCGGTGAGGGCGGGATTATTTCATGATCCCGAATGTCTCCCAAGCAGTGGATCAAATCAGTATTCGCTGCGCTCATTGCCTGTTTTCGTTTCAGAAAATTCAAGCGAGCTTGATTTTCTTTACTCAAACATGCAATTTCTGATTTGATCATCAAGCGGAGAGGGCGGGATTCGAACCCGCGGTACCTTTCGGTACACACGCTTTCCAAGCGTGCTCGATCGACCACTCTGACACCTCTCCTAAAATTGGAGCGCTAAGATAGTTCATTTTCCACTTGCAAATTAATTCATGCCACTTCTAAAATAAAAAACCTCGCAAATTTGCGAGGTAAATTACATTTTTGTGCGGAGAAAGAGGGATTCGAACCCCCGGTACCTTACGGTACAACAGTTTTCAAGACTGCCGCATTAGACCGCTCTGCCATTTCTCCGGGGCAAAATTAGCATTTTTTTTAAAACCGCTCACCCTTTAGCAAAATAAATTTTGCTACCTTTAAGCTAGGCCGATAGACCTCAAACCATTGAAAAACCTGGTAAAATATAGCATTCTGTTAGTGTTGCTGTTCACTTCGCACATTGCAAGTTCAATTGACGTGTATTATAAATTAGCTTCGTTCAATATTCCAAAAGATGGTCCCTTTATTGAAACTTACATGACCATTGGCGGCAGATCGGTGCAATACAAAACAGTTAAAGGCGGATTTCAGTGCGCAGTTAATGTGAGCATTTTAATTACCGATGCTACAAATAAGATCGTGCAAGCAAAAAAATATAATTTGAACGGACCCATATTTATTGATACAACTAATATCCCGGCATTTATTGATACGCAACGTTATCCTTTGTCGAGTGGGGCTTACACCATAGAAGTTGTTGTGAACGATAACAACAAAAAACAAGAGCCTTTCAAACTTATACAAGTGTTCAAGATCAATTACGGTTCCTATCCTCTTCAGGCATCGAGTATTCAATTATTAGAAAGCTATAAAAAAACAACAATGCCAAACATTCTTTCTAAAAGTGGTTTTGATCTTATTCCTTACAATATCAATTACTATCCTGAAACGCAAAATAAATTAGCTTTTTATTTTGAAACTTATAATACCGATACATTTTTTGGAAAAGGAAAAACACTTATTTATAAATATTTTATTGAGAACAATGATAATTTAAAAGCTGTTGAGCCTTTTTCGGCATTTAAAAAAGTAACAACTGCTCCCGTTAATCCATTACTTGCACAAATGGATATCACTAGTCTTGCTTCAGGAAATTACAATCTTGTGATCGAGATCCGCGATGATAAGAACATTATTCAATTACAAGAGAAAACATTCTTCCAGCGAAAGAATGCATTACTACCGCAAACATATGTCTCGGGAAATTTTAAGATCAATTCAATTGAACAGTATTTTGCAAATGTGAAAAGTATAGATACATTAAAAATATATGTGGAATGTTTATGGCCCATCTCAGATATGATCGAACGCGAGCGACAAATAAATCAAACCATAAAGAGTGATACAGCGATATTGAGGAACTATCTTGTAAAATATTGGAAAGATAGAGCAGCTGATTCGGTGAATCCGATGAAAATTTGGATGGAATATTTAAAAAGCGTGAATGAGGTTGCGGTATTATTCAAATGCGGAAAACAAAAAGGATATTATACCGATAGAGGTCGTGTTTATTTGCAATACGGCAAACCAAATCAACGTACAGTTCAATCTACCGATCAAAGCACATATCCGTACGAGATCTGGCAGTATTATCGGATCACTGATAAAACAAACGGACAGTTCTTTACAAATCGCAAATTTCTATTTATAAATAAGAGCATTGCCGACGACTGTTATAAACTTGAACATAGCGATATGAAAGGCGAAGTTAATAATCCTCGTTGGCAATATGAGCTTAACAAGCATAATTCGGATGGGATCCATAACCCGGATAATAATTCGCCCGGAAATTCCAACAATCAAGCGAATGATCTATTTAATAATCCTAGATAATACCAATTATACATATAATTTAGTCTGAAGATGCGCAGTGATTTTTCATCAAGACGATGAACAAAAATCGTTGCGTAGTAATAGCTACGGAACGATTTTTTGAAGAAGTATTGATGAAAAAGGACAAGCAGATTGGACTAAATTATATGTATATTTGGTATGTATATGCAGCAAAAATTAGCGGTAGTTATTTTAAATTATAACGGAAAAACCTTTCTCGAAAAATTCCTAGCGGATGTTATTTCCTTTTCCTCGCCTTACCATGTTATTGTTGCCGATAATGCAAGCACTGATGATTCCATTTCCTTTTTAAGAACTAATTTTCCCCAATTAAAACTTATCCAAAATTCTTCGAATGCAGGTTATGCAGGAGGATATAACGAAGCTTTAAAACAAATTAATGCCGACTATTATGTATTGCTTAATAATGATGTAGAAGTTAAAGCAAATTGGTTGCAACCTTTAGTAGAGTTAATGGAGAGCGATAAAACCATCGGTGCTTGTCAACCCAAATTATTAGATCAAAAAAATAAAACACTATTTGAATACGCCGGCGCTTCCGGTGGTTATATCGACAAATATGCTTATCCGTTTTGCAGAGGAAGATTATTTGATAGTGTTGAAGAAGACAATGGACAATATAACGACATAAAAGAAGTTTTTTGGGCAAGCGGTGCATGCTTAATGGTTCGTTCAACTATTTTTTGGCAATTGGGCGGTTTTGACAGCGATTATTTTGCGCACATGGAAGAAATTGATCTTTGCTGGCGAATGCAAAATTTGGGCTATAAAATTTTTGTGAATCCAAACAGCAGCGTGTATCATGTTGGTGGAGGAACTTTACAAAAACAAAATGCACGCAAAACATTTTTGAATTTTAGAAATAGTTTAATAACACTTACAAAGGATCATCCTTCAAAAGGATTGCTATTTAAACTTTGGATGCGGTTGAACCTTGACGGCATTGCAGGAGCTAAATTCTTTTTTACGCTACAACCACAGCATTGTTTTGCTATTTTAAGAGCGCATTATGCTTTTTACTTTTCCTTGGGTAAAACGCTCAAAAAGAGAAAGCAATTAAAGGCGCTGAGCGGATACGAGCCTCAATTTAAAAATACATACGCTAAAAGTATTGTTTACGCCTATTTTGTGAAGGGCTTAAAGAAATACAGTGATCTGGAAAGGTAAAATGCATTTGGCATACAACCTCGGCTTCGCCGAGGCATACTATTTAGCCACGAATTACACTAATTTTCACTAATCTGTATTTACAAAATTTCACTGATCTATGTGTGATCTGGGTTTTAATAGCAAACACAGATTAGTGAAATCATATCATTTAGATTGGTGAAAATTAGTGTAATTCGTGGCTAAAAAATGCTAGCAGCGGAGCTGCTACAAATTCTTCCTATCAAAAAAAGGTCCTCACATTGGAGGACCTTTATCATTTTATAATTTCTAAGAACTAATTCTTTATCACCTTTATTATTTTTCGTTCGATGGTTTTAGGGTTTGTGATCAGTATAAAATAAACTCCCGGCGTTAAGGCCTCTGTATTTATTTTTGTTGAGCCATCCACCGTTGTATTTAAAACTAATTGTCCTAACATATTTATCATTCTCACATCTCCATAAGCATCTTTAATAGTTACTTCGGTACCAAATGGGTTTGGATACACACGAACAGATTCATTGATCAATTCTAATTCATTTACACCCGCGCACCAGGTAACTTGTAGTGTGCGCGTTCCTGTACACGTTCCTGAAACACCGGTTAATGTGTAAACGGTTGGGCCGGTTGGATTAACCAACACACTCGAATTAAAATCATTGATGGGTTGCCATGTATACGAATTAGCGCCATAACCTTGTAAAAGAGTTGTTAAGCCTATACATTTTTGAAGCGCTCCTACAGAAAGATTATTTCCAATGGTAACCGATACGGTTTTGGTAATACTACAAGCGCCGCTTGTGCCCATAATACTATATATTGTATTGGCGGTTGGGCTCACAACAGTTATCGACGATGTTGAACCATTACTCCAACTATAAGTTTGCGCGCCTGTGGCTACTAGTGTAGCAGAAATTCCTGCACAGATCGTATGACTCGGAGCAACAAGATCCGGATCGATGGTTAACCAAATTTGAAGTGATTCAGAACAAGATCCATTTGTTCCTGTAACAACATATATTCCACTTGCCGTTGGTGTGATGGCAATGGATTGAGTGGTTTGTCCTGTATTCCATGAGTACGAACTTGCACCATTCGCGCCAAGTAATATCAATTGATTAGGACATGTTGTAATAGTGCTACTGGGAACAGTTAAGAAGGTGTTTGAGTAAATTGAAACTGTTTTAGTATTTGAACATGTTGGTCCGTTGAAACCCGTTACAGTATATGTAACTGTTGATCCTGTTGGAGCAGGAACAATAATAGAAGGTGTTGTACCGCCATTGCTCCAGCTATACGTACTTGCTCCACTCGCAGTGATGGTTGCATTTTGTAAAGCGCACACTGTAGCGTTTGTAACAGAAACATTTGGTGGAGGACCAATAACTAATGTACACGTAGCAACACCAGGGCATCCACCCGGATTAGTTCCTAACAATGTATAAACTGTAGTTGCTGCAGGCGCAACGCTGTATGTTGTCGATTGAGGTCCGCCTGTCCATGTATATGTAGTAGCACCGCTCCCTGTAAAAGTTACAGAACCACCCGCACACACTGTAGTTGAAGCAGGGCTTATAACAACAGGAGCTGTTGGGCAATTAGGCGCAGTATATTTCACATCGTCGAGACCAATGTATTCGCTATTAGAGCCCGCAGATCCGCCATTCGGAACCACATACCTAAATGCAAAGCGTCCCACCTGAGTCCCGGTGATACTACTCAGCGTTGTTGAGTAAACTGTCCAGATACCCGGATAACCCGTTGCTGTTAAACCGGGATTGATATCTTGCAAAACAGTTGTGAATGCACCCACATCTAATGTAGTTGAACCGATCGTTGTTGATGACGTGGTCATACCTAAACGTACCTCCAAATGATCGGGATATTGTGCGGGGTTTGAGAATGTTCTTGTTGCAAATTGAAACACTCCTCCATTGGATAAATTCAAAGTAGGAGTTACTAAAAAGCAACTAATGTTACCCACACCTAAAGTAGTATTGAATCCTGATGTAACGTAATCGTTAGGACCACCGCTAAACGCAGGAAAAATTGTTCCACTTCCCTGACTCCAGGTTTGAGTTCCTACAGGGTTTGAATTATTTTGCATATACCAACCTGTAAGTACGGTTGGAGCAACAAACGTTTCATTTAAAAGAACAGTTTGCGCATTAATAACGCACATGCCTGTAAAAAAAGTTAGGATCAGCGTAAAAAATTTCTTCATGTTATATCGTTTTGTGTTTCAAATATAAGCCAAATTGATGGATGTTTTTAGGATTTAACCAAGGATTTTATAAAGACAATATGTAAAAAAGAAATAATTTAACACTCAGCTACAGCTTAAACAGGTGTTCATGAAAATGTGGTGAAAAAGTGTAGTGAAAGGGTGATATTTCTATTTTATCTCCTTTTCCCTCATGAATTTCCCATTATTCACAATTGAATAAACTTCCGCAGACTTGTTTCACAGATTAAAATATAAATCATACTTATATTTGATATAAATAAAAAATCTGTGAAACAAATCTGCGGAAATCTGAGCGATCTGCGACATCAAAGAATAATACTATAAACGAAAAGGTCCCCACATTGGAGGACCTTTATCATTTTATAATTTCTAAGAACTAATTCTTTATCACCTTTATTATTTTTCGTTCGATGGTTTTAGAGTTATTTATTATTAAGAAGTAAATACCCGGTGTTAACGCTTCGGTACTTATCACCAACTTCTCTTCCACTTTTGCGTTTAAGATCACCTGTCCCACCATATTCATTAATATCACATCCCCATACGCATCTTTTATAGTGATCTCATCTTTAAATGGATTAGGATAAACTCTGATAGATTCGTTCATCAATGTATGTTCATCAACGCCTGCGCAGAAAGTAACTAGAATTGTTTTACTGCCCGTACAAGTTCCCGATTTACCTGTTAAGGTATAAATAGTAGTGGCAGTTGGAGTTACAATAACGCTTGCATTAAAATCATTGATAGGCTGCCACGTGTATGAACTGGCGCCATACGCAGATAACAGCAAAGAAGTTCCAACACATGTTTGCGTACAATTTACCGAAAGATTGGTGCCTAAGGTAACAGAAACTGTTTTTGATTGACTACAAGCACCACTTGTTCCGGTGATAGTATAAACTGTATTTGCAGTTGGTGTAACAATTATCATAGCCGAAGTTGCACCAGTGTTCCAGCTGTATGTTGTAGCTCCCATTGCTATTAAAGTTGCTGCAGTTCCGGCACACGTTGTAAAACTTGGAGCAAATAAGTTTGGGTCAATTACCACGTTAACTATTTTGGATTCGTTACAACCGGCATTACTACCCGTTACAGTATATGTTCCATTAGCCGTTGGCGTAATTACAATTGAAGGCGTTGTTGCGCCTGTATTCCAAGTATAAGTTGAAGCTCCACCGGCGCCAAGTATTGTAGGCTGACTAGGACAAGCCGTAACGGTTGCATTCGACACCGTTAAAAACGTATTGGTTGTTAATGAAACTGTTTTTGTATCAGAACATGTTGGTCCGTTGAATCCGGTTACGGTAAACACGGTTGATGTATTTGCAACAACAGTGATGGATGAAGCTGTGCTACCATTACTCCAAGTATATGTGCTTGCACCGCTTGCTATGATGGAAGCAAATGAACCCGGACATGCAGTAACATTTGAAACCGAAACTACAGGTGGAGGACCAATTGTAACTGTTGCAGTTGTTACACCGGGACATCCGGTAGGATTAGTTCCTGTTAAGGTATAAATTGTTGTTGAGCCCGGTGAAACTGCGATAGATGATGAGTTTGATGTTGTACTCCATGTATAATTTGTTGCACCCGTTGCAACAAGCGTTACAGAACCACCCGCACAAATTGTTGTGGTGTTTGGACTAATAACAACCGGAGCCGCAGGACAAGGAGGTGCTGTTGTATAATTTACATCATCTAAACCAATATAATCGCTATTTGTTCCGTTTGGTCCGCCATCAAAAACTTGATATCTAAATGCAAATCTTCCTGCGAGCGTGCCTGTAATTCCTGTAAGAGTTTTGGTATAAACCGTCCAAGTTCCGGGATAACCTGTAGAAGTCAAAGCCGGATTAATGTCGGTTAAAGTTACAGTGAAAGTTCCAACAGAAAAATCATTATTTGGTATTGCTCCGGTACCAACGCCATAACTCATGCGCACTTCCAAATGATCCGGAAAGGTGGTTGGATTAGCTTGTACTCGTGTTGCAAATTTTAAAATACCGCCATTCATTAAACTAACAGTTGGTGTAATTAAAAAATTACTGATGTTGCCAAATGTTGTTCCCATACTATTTAAATTCGCATAGTAATAATCGTTCTGCGCTCCTGAGTATGCAGGGAAAACTGTTCCAATTCCCTGAGCCCAGGTATCAGGACCAATTGGATTGGATTTATTTTGAATGGACCAACCCGAAAGCGTTGCCGGAGATGTAAAGACCTCGTTCAATTGAACTACTTGCGACCTCAAACTTGAAGCACTAACAAAAAGTATTAGAAATAGAATGTAAATTTTTCTCATTTTCTGTGATTTGAATTAATGCACTAAAATATAAAAAATGACGATTTGAAATTTGACTATTTTCAAAAAAAGTGTGCTTTTCTGCGAAAACACTGTTAAATACGCCGTACTAAAAAATTAGGAATGCCTATTTGATCTCTTTTACCCTCATGAATTTCCCATTCATATGGTCGATCTTGATCTCGAATTGGGTGGTGATAGGAAGTGGTGTGTAAACGTATTCGGTAGGATTAAAGATCGAATTACTTTTTACTACCTGCCCTTTTATATAATTTACTTTATCGTCGCCAATAAAATAAAAATCATTATTGTTCTTTACCAAAGGATAATATCCAAATTCTGCAGAGATGTATGGCTTCCCATTATTCACAATAGCATAAACCTCCTCCGAATTAATTGTTCTTAAACGGTTCTTATCATTCTTGGCTTTTATTTCCGAGATCTCGCCATCTTCAAAGGTGATAGAGAATAATGAATAATCAGGTGTTTGATCTTTGAACGATTCGAAAGTGCGATAAACACCATTCACATATTCATCAGTGGTATAAACTTTTATATGTGCTTTTTCGATGCTATCGATCTTCACAATTTCATTTAACGAAAGAACGGTGTTTTGTTTTGGCTCAATAGTTAAAGCGCTAATCACAAAATTCACAAAGGTCTTATTCGCATAAGCAATGATCTGCTTTGTAACTTCTTTTTTTGATTCAACAACCATAAAGGTATCGATGGCCGAAATAAGTTTATACCCTGTGCTCATCGACGAGAAGATACTTGCTCTGAAAAAACAATAACCGTATTCTCTTCCTGCTTCTGCTTTCTCAACAAATTTTAAACGGCGTAATTGAAATACTAAAGGGGTTTGACCGGAACTTTCCCCGCTCATTTTTGTAAGCAATACACCTAATTGTGTTTCAAAACTGCCATCAGAAACAACTTTCACTTCTTTATCCAACATCCCAATCCTTACCGAACCGAAGCTGCTAGTGTCTTCGCGTGAATCTAATAATTTAATGGAGTTGTATAAGCAATTCTCAACTTTAGCACCATTATACTCCAATTCAAAGTATTTTACTTTGTCTTGAGCCATAACAGCAAAGCCTGCTATAAATAAAAACGCTGAGTATATATATTTTAAATTCAAGGGCATTTTTTACAACCCCCTAATTTACAAAAAATAAGGCAAAAAAAGGCCCTTCTTGAGTGAAGGGCCTAAATAGCTTATTCTATGATGAGTTTATCCTTTTTTAGGACCTTATTATCGCCTGTAATGCGGTATAAATAATAGCCTTTAGGGAGATCCATTTCTAATTTATTTGATTTATTAAGAAGAGGTTTTTCTAATAGTAATTTTCCTTGCGTATCAAAAACGCTTAGTTTGGCTTTGAGATCTGCAAAAGATAATTCAATATTAAGAGTTCCATTGGAAGGATTAGGATAAACTGTGATCTCTTTCGTGCTAAAATTTTGACTTAATAATCCATTCGCACATTGAACCGAACAGAAAATAGTATAAGTACAGCTATTCGACAAACTTGTAATTGCACATGTATAAACGCCAATTGTATTTACTAATATGGTGCTTTGATTAACGGATGATAAAATTGAACTCGGAGGACCTGTCCATGTAAAAGTGAGATTTGAAATGCTTGTAGCAAACGTAGGACTAACCACGGCCGTTGTAATTGGGCATGATACGCCAACAATTCCTCCAAAAGCACCAATGCTATTGTCGGCAGCTATATTGTATGTCGCAGAAAACGTACATCCATTTACGCCTGACGTAGCGATAGCAGAATGCGTTCCCGGTGTATAAGAGTCGTATTGAGTTCCGGGATAACCTGTTGTAAACGGCGGCGGATACCATATATAAGTAGGGACAAGTGCTACCGCAAGAGTTGGTGTAACTACAGGTACAAGAGTAACGCTTGGGTTACTACAACTAATCACAGAATTAGTAAGATGAGTTATTGTAAATATAGGCTTGCGAAGATCCTGAATAATCTGGATGGTAAAGTTGGTTCTACAAAGCGAACTATTATCTATCGCACCGACGGTGTAAACGCCAACTGATGTTATATTAGTAGTTGCTCCAAGTACAGCTGGATTTATTGTTACAGTTTGAGTTGGGAAAGGGTTTACAGGCATTGGTGGAGTCGGTGGTACTGACCAAGAAATTGCTGTATTCGTATTATTACTGATCCCTGTCAGCGTCATAGTCGGATAATTACAACTTAAAATAGATATTGACTGAATACAATATATATTTGGACCTACGGTATTTTGGATAACTGAAATTGATTGACTTGCAATGCAATTGTTAGTTTGATCTTTTACATACACAACATAAATTCCGGGGACCGTGATATTATTTAAATTGGGACTAGAAGTAAATGTTGTAGGCGTTGAGGTAACTGGAGGAACCATAAATGTATAATTTACCGGAACATTGGGAACAGGTGATGTAATAACAGTATTTACTTGCATGCTAGTCATACTAGCTGTAGCACACCCTACAATAAAATTTGTTGGACTGGTAATGGTAAAAGCAGGTACTCCAACGGATGAAGTTACTTGAACAGATTTTGTAGCCTTACAACCAGTTAAATTATTTATAGATTCTCCCCAATACACTCCAGGACTTCCCGGACAAAAGATGTTTATGGTTCCCTGAGCAACTCCAACATAAACCGTATTTGATCCCATTACCGCAAACCAATTTGTGGTTACGTTTGGTCCTAAGTTACTTGTTAAGGTAAAACAACCTGTACCACCTGTACAGATTACATTATTAACTGTTGGTGTAATTGCGATAGTTGGCGCAATTATGCTTTGAGTGATGGCAAATGTTTGTTGCGTTATAACGGACGAAGTTGCAATTTGCCCATAAACGGTCCATGTGCCCGGAGCCGTAATGTTTATGTAATTTGTATAAAGTGTGTTTCCCGAAGTCGTCCATGTGTAAGAATATCCAGGAGAACCTGATGCTACCATTGTAACAACAGTTGTACCACAATTTAAAGCCAGATTCCCGTCAATAGATGACGCAAAAAATGATTGTGATGTTAATTTGTTTATCGATACTAATAAACTAAAAATGACCAATAGAGAACGTAAATGTTTTTTCATTTAATTTCGTTTTATCAAATATATAACAATTTTCCAATAAAAAAAGCCCTTCGTTTCCGAAGGGCTTCCTTAAAATATTTAGATTTTTACTTTACCTGATTTATAACCGCAGTAAACGCTTCAGGATGATTCATGGCTAGATCAGCTAATACTTTACGGTTCAATTTTAAACCTTTAGCATTTAATTTACCAATGAATTCCGAATAGCTTAAACCGTGTTCGCGAACACCGGCATTGATACGCTGGATCCACAATGCACGCATATTGCGTTTTTTGTTCTTGCGATCGCGGTACGCGTAAACTAAACCTTTTTCTAATGTGTTTTTTGCAATGGTAAGTACGTTACCTCTTGCTCCCCAATAACCTTTTGTAAGTCTTAGGATCTTTTTTCTGCGAGCCTTACTGGCTACATGATTGACTGAACGTGGCATTTCTTTTTTTAGTTTTTGATCTTCAGCGTTCCTTTCGGAATCTTTTTTGGCTGAAGCTCTGGTTAAACATTTGTTTTTTTAAACCGATAATTTCTTAAAGTTATTTTCCGATAGCTAATAACATTTTTACGTTCCCGGAATCTTCTTTACTCACTAAACCTGATTTTGCTAAACCACGTTTGCGATCTTTTTCCTTCTTCGTTAAAATGTGACGCTTATAGGCATGTTTCCTTTTGATCTTACCTGTTCCAGTGAGCTTAAATCTCTTTTTCGCACTGGAATTTGTCTTCATTTTTGGCATTAGTTCTCGTTTTTTTAAGGATGGCAAAGATATAAATAAAATCGGGACTCACAAAGCTCTTTCGAAGACCCTTGTAATCATCTGATAATTAAACTATTACGAAGGTGTTTATTTTAGCTTACAGTCGTAAGTTTTTGTACCTGTTTCGGTGGTGATCAAGGTAAGTGGTGGCGCCGAATTTGTGGTTACATCCCTGTATGGCTCTTTATAATCCAAACAATTATTTTTTGCTTGCTTTTTTGTAACATTGGTCAAGGTTCTTTCATACGTAAATACATCCGAAACCGTAGTTGCAAAAGATGTATCAATTACAGGAACCGTAATAGGAACTATAACCTGAATAGTTAAAGTTAAAGCGGCCTGAGTTGTAGAAGTTCCAACTTTAGTTACCGAACATTCGCATATTCTATCTTCCTTTTTGCAAGCTATAAAAACGTTAGCTGCTATAACTGCTGTAATAAGTACTTTTTTCATAAAATTTATTTTGATAAATATAGTTTAAATTTTTAATTCCGTAACAGGGTCCCAATAGTATTTAGTAAAATCAATGATGGTATCTTTTTTTACACTTATCCCCTCTTTCTCTAAAAGCGCTTGCATTTCAAATGGCGTTGCAAAATGATGTTTACCGGTTAAGATCCCCTTACTATTTACTACGCGATGTGCCGGAACTTTTTTGGTTTGCGAATGAGCACCATTCATGGCATACCCCACAATTCGTGCTGCCCCGGGAGCTCCTAAATAACGCGCAATAGCTCCATACGATGTTACTCTACCCTTAGGCACTAATCGCGCCACCTGGTAAACCATTTGAAAAAAATCGGGATCTAGTTTTCTTTCTGCCATATTTCATTTTTATTGCACGCGGATGACGCTGATCTAATATGATCTTCGCTGATCTTTTATCTGCGCAAATCATAAACAATCCGCGTTATCCGCGTGCCATTTTAACTTAACATTAAATTACACCCTCGTATATCACTATTATCATATCGTCCCATTAATTTTAATTCCCCTTTTTCATTTATCTGTCCAAGATCTTGTGTGGCAATAAAACTACACGAGTATATATTACCAAGATCAATCACATTTATTCCTCCCGTTTTATTTGACGGGAGATAACTTAAAGGATCATTCACATCTCTTATCATGAATTGTAACCAAGGCGGATCTTTAAATTGTCCATCCTTTAAGGCATAAGCCTGACTCAATAATTCCGTCATACCATATTCACTGGCGATATGATCTAATTTAAATTTCCTTTTTAATTCCATGTGCAATTCTTCCTTCGGCATTTCCTTTCGCGTTCCTTTCATTCCTCCTGTTTCGACAATAGTAAAATTATCATTCAACTCTATTTTCTTTTCGGCAAGATCAAGTAATGCATACGAAACACCTATGATGATCGTTTTTTGCTTTGAAACTTTCAATTGTTTTATAACCTCGATCAACTCATCCAAATCA
The DNA here is from genome assembly GCA_023251775.1 of Sphingobacteriaceae bacterium. Classification (GTDB taxonomy): domain Bacteria; phylum Bacteroidota; class Bacteroidia; order B-17B0; family Aurantibacillaceae; genus Aurantibacillus. The sequence continues at coordinate 16,558 of JAHEYC010000032.1, forward strand.
TTCAAATAAAAACCACTTTGCTTATGCTCTGAAAGTTCAATTAATTTTTTACACATGTAAACCAACGAAGACCCTGTTCTTTCTAAATAACCCGGTAATAATGCCAAAATGCAATAGTCTTTTGGTTTCCCAAAAAATAATTCAAATCCGCTTTCAAATGATCGCTCATAGATTGCAAGATCTTTTACATAATGCTTAGATGGAATTTGAGAGGTAGTTGAACTGCTCGTGAATATTTCCTGATGATCTTTTCCTTCGCAAATAACCTCTTGGGTTTTAAAGAATTCTATTGGCAAAAATGGTATTTGACTTATCTCTTTAACCTCATTTTCATCCTTAACAAAGCCCGAAGCCCAAGAATGATACACAGGGTTATTGCGGTATTGATAACGGAATACATTGAGGGCCACTTTTTTAAAGTCCTCCTCACAATTTATTTTAAAAATATCCGTTATACCATTAAACATTTTAAACCTTGCCTTTTATTTTGTAAATTTAGGTAATATTTAACGGAATGAATTTAAAGACCCTCATATTATTTTTTGCAGTAGGAACTCTTGTTTCGTGCGTTAAACGTAATAATACGAATCCTGTTCCCACCATTACTTACGAAAATTTTATTGCGGCTGACGAAAATACAGCGTATCTCACCATAAATTATACCGATGGTGATGGCGATATTTTTGCAGAACAAGGAACTAAGGATAATAATTTCTTTGCGTGGTTCTATTATAAAGATACAGATGGTTCTTTTAAACCTGCATTGTGGCCTTTAGTAATTCCTAATCCGCCGGGACCGGACACAACCATTTACAATAACAGACCATTAGGTTATACAGTTATTCGTCCGAGTGAGTTATCAAAAAATCAACCTATTAAAGGACAAATAACCATTACATTAATTGGTTGGAGAAGTGATGCGAAATACAAGAATTTTAAATATAAGATCTACATGATCGATCAAAAAAGTAATAAAACAGAAGAGATCATGACGCCTGAGATAATCACTCCATTCTAATTACTTTCCCTTTAAAGCTTTTATTATTTTTTCGGCAATAACCTTACTCATTTTGTAATTACTGTCGTGCGTCCACCCTGCGATGTGCGGCGTTAAAATAGTTTTATCACTTTGGATAAGATATTTAAATGGCTCCGGAAAATTAGTTTGATCTAGCGATTCAAAAGAAACGGTTTCGTATTCTAATACATCCAAACAAGCACCTAAAACTTTTCCGCTTTTTATTTTTTCTACAAGGTCAGATGTATTCAAACATTTTCCGCGCGCTGTATTTATAATGTAAATTGGTTTTTTAAAATTATCAATAAATTGTGCGTTCGCCATATAATGTGTTTCGGCATTGTAAGGAATATGCAAGCTCACAATATCTGCTTTTTCAAATATCTCTTGCATTTGAGCTTCTTTTATGTACTTATTTCCAAAACCGCTTTTGTATTTATCATAAGCAAGTATCACGCAACCTAATCCCGTTAATTTTTGCGCGAACGAACTTCCCATAAAACCATAACCAATGATGCCGATGGTCATGTGTTTCAATTCAAATCCTCTGTTCTCTGCTCTCACCCAAATTCCTTTTCGCACTTCCTCATCTGCTTTTTTGATATTATTCAAAAACATGAGCAACATTCCCAAAGCATGTTCGCCAACAGCATCCATGTTCCCTTCCGGAGCGTGCACGCAAGCAATTCCTTTTTGTCTGGCATACTCCACATCAATATTTTCCATGCCCGCTCCTACTCTTCCAATACACTTTAAATTTGGACAAGCATCAATGATTTGTTTTGTGATCTTGAATTTACTTCGCAAAACTAATGCGTCGTAGTTTGGTAAAATAGAAATTAATTCTTCTTTACTCTTATCCCAAAATTCATCGCATTCAAAACCCGCGGATTTTAAAGTTTGGTGCAAAACGGTGTGGTTGCTATCGGCAAGTAAGACTCTCACTGGTACAAAAATTTATTACCCAGCATAGATAACAAAAAAACAAATAAGCAAGCCTATTATTCGCCGGAAATATTAAGCAGCTGATACTGAACCTTATTATCTAATTAACAATTACCGAACATGTGCTGTGTTAAAAACTGAAGCGAGCAGTTATTAACATGACTGTACCCCGCTAAGCCTCTGATAGCGTGAAGGTACATACACTTTAATATTGTTATGCACATTTTATTAAACGAAACAAGCATTTCGTAAATTTATTAGAACACAAAATAATCGCACTTTTATCGTCCCTTAATTTTTTTATGAACCAAGATCAAAATAAAACCAAGAAAAGACTTTACACTGTACAAACCGGAAGTAACCCAGAGATAGGAAAGATACAACCTCAGGCAATAGACCTTGAAGAAGCGGTGCTCGGCGCCATGCTACTTGAGAAAGATGCACTAAGTACCGTTATTGACCTTTTAAGTCCGCTAGCTTTTTACAAAGAACAAAACGGCAAAGTGTTTGCCGCCATGGTTGCTTTATTTAATCGTTCGGAACCTGTAGATATTTTAACCGTTACACAAGAATTAAAACGCACCGGCGAATTAGAATTTGTTGGTGGTGCGTATTATGTGTCTTCACTTACCAATCGCATTGCGTCTTCGGCAAATATCGAATTTCACGCCCGTATTGTTGCGCAAAAATATTTGCAGCGCGAATTGATCCGCATTAGCACCGATACAATTAAAACTGCGTACGAAGACAGTACCGATGTTTTTGAATTATTAGATGAGACCACAAAAAATATTTTCGAGATCTTAGACAGCAACGTTCGTAAACAACACGACAAGATGAGCAGTTTAATTTCAAGAGCTATTGAAGAAATTGAAACCGCTGCAAATAAAACCGATGGTTTATTAGGTATTCCAAGTGGATTTACTTCTTTGGATCGCATCACAGGCGGCTGGCAAAAATCTGATCTTCATATTTTAGCTGCGCGTCCTGGTATGGGTAAAACGGCCTTTGTAATTACCATGGCAAAAAATGCAGCTGTTGAATTCAACAAGCCTGTTGCTATTTTCTCGTTAGAGATGAGTAGTTTGCAATTGGTAAAACGTTTGATCTCCAGCGAAACTGAAATTGCACAAGATAAAATATTAAAAGGAAATTTAGATAATCACGAATTTGTGCAATTGCATGAGCGCATCAAAAAATTATCTACTGCTCCATTATTCATTGATGATACGCCTGCGCTTTCCATTTTTGAATTACGTGCCAAAGCGCGTCGTTTAAAAGAGAATCAAGGTGTGCAATTGATCATTATTGATTATTTACAATTAATGAGTGGCGGACCCGACAGTAAAGGAAATCGCGAGCAAGAGATCAGTAATATCTCTCGTGGATTGAAAAGTTTATCAAAAGAATTAGAAATTCCTATCATAGCGCTTTCGCAATTAAGTCGTCAAGTTGAAAATCGTCCCGGTGGAAGTAAACGTCCGCAATTAAGTGACCTTCGCGAATCAGGCGCTATTGAGCAAGATGCGGATATGGTAATGTTCATTTACCGTCCGGAATATTACGGAATTGAATTTGACGAGAACAACGAACCTACACGTAATAAAGCCGAATTGATCATTGCTAAAAATCGTCACGGTGCATTAGAAACTGTGAAACTTCGTTTCATTGGTCAGTTCGCAAAATTTGCGGATATGGATTATACAGAAGGACAGAACGCCATTTACCAAGGAAATAACGCGAAACAATTACCGCAAAATGAAGGATTCCTTGAGAACGAAGGAACAAAAACAGTTCAATCGAAAAATTGGGATAATGTTGATGATACTTCATCGGACATTAAACGAAATGATATTGACGATCCGTTTTAATATGCATTTTAAAAATTTCCTTTTAGTTTTTATTTTTATTGCCTGTAATGTTATTGCACAAAATGCCGATAGCGTTTGGGTTTACAATAATTACACCAAAAAAGAAGTTTCCATTAAAATGCGCGATGGCATTTCGCTTTTCACTACCATTTACGAACCAAAAGATCAAAAAGAGAAACATCCTATTCTTATGGTGCGATCACCTTATTCTTGCGCGCCGTACGGACCGGATGAAATGTCGCCGCGACTTTACAAAAGTTATTATATTGAGTATTTAAAAGAGGGTTATGTTTTTGTGATACAAGATGTGCGCGGACGTTGGATGAGTGAAGGAAATTACGAAGATGTTCGTCCGTTCATAAAAAATAAAAAAGCAAAAGACACCGACGAAAGCACCGACACATACGATGCTATTGATTGGTTAGTAAAAAATGTGAAGAACAACAATGGTAATGTTGGCGTATTTGGAATTTCATATCCCGGATTTTACGCAACAGAAGCTGCGTTGAGCAACCACCCTGCCTTAAAAGCGGTAAGTCCGCAAGCCCCTGTGACCGAATGGTTCTTGGGCGATGATTTTCATCACAATGGTGCAACGGCTATTATGGATGCCTTTAGTTTTTATTATTCATTTGGAATGCCGCGACCAAAACCAACAAAAATTGGAAGTCCGGGATACAAATTTCCTGTTCAAGATAATTATTCCTTCTATTTAAAGATGGGCGCATTTAAAAATTACGAACCTTTATTTAAAGACACGCTTCATTTTTGGAAACAGCTTGCGCAACATCCAAATTACGATCAGTTTTGGAAAGACAGAGATGCGCGAAGTGGTTGTTACAATATAAAACCTGCCATGATGGTGGTTGGAGGTTTATTTGATGCAGAAGATTGTTATGGTGCCTGGAATTTATATAAAGCCATAAAAAAACAATCGCCGCAAACTAATAACCGATTGGTAATGGGTCCTTGGTCGCACGGAGGCTGGGGCGGCAGAGCAAATGGAACTAACCTTGGAAATATAAGATTTGGAAGCAAGAATTCTGAATATTATCAAAACACGATCGAGATCAAATTCTTTAATTATTATTTAAAGAATAAAGGAAGCGTGACTGATCTTGCCATTGCAAATATTTTCTTTTCAGGAGAAAATAAATGGTACACGTTTGAAACTTGGCCACCAAAAACGGAAAACAAACAATTGTATTTGGGAGAAAAGGGAAGTTTGTCGTTTAGTAAACCAACTCTGAACAAATCATTTTCAAAATACACCAGCGATCCAACTAAACCTGTGCCTTATGCGGATGGTATACATTTAAGACGGACAAAAGAATACATGACCGATGATCAACGTTTTGCTTCGCGAAGAACGGATGTATTGGTATTTAAAACGGAAGTACTAACTGAAGATGTAAAAGTTGGCGGAGTATTAAAAGCGTTTCTTAAAACAGCGATCTCAACCACCGATGCAGATTTTGTGGTAAAGTTAATTGATGTTTTTCCCGATGATTTTAAATACGATTCGTTATACTGTTGTGGAGAAAAAGGATTTGATGAAGAAATGGGTGGTTATCAAATGTTGGTGCGTGGCGAGATCATGCGTGGGCGTTACCGCAAGAGTTTTGAGAATCCCGAAGCATTTACGCCCATGAAAGTGGAAGATGTGAATTTTGAATTACCTGATATTGCTCATACTTTTCAAAAGGGACATCGTATCATGGTGCAAATTCAAAGCAGCTGGTTTCCGCTGTTCGACCGTAATCCTCAGGAGTTTGTAAATATTTATACCTGTAATGACTCGGATTTTAGATCATCCGACATTTGGATCTATCACGATAATGTAAATTCCTCTTACATAGAATTGCCCATCTTAAGTAAATAAATGTGTAACTTTACGGCATGATCCAATATATCATTGCAGGAATTCTATTAGTTGGGGCCATTTTTTTCCTAGCTAAAAAATTCGTTCGTTCAAAACCCGAATCGAATTGCGGCGATGATTGTTCTTGTCATTAATGTCATGCAAATACTTACTAAAGAAGAACTAAAGTTTGCGGATGACTACACCATCCAACACGAACCAATTTCATCGCTACAATTAATGGAACGCGCAGCACGAGCTTGCGTGATGAATATCATTAATAAAGTAGATGACAGTACTCCCATTTTTGTTTTTTGCGGAAAAGGAAATAATGGCGGCGATGGATTTGCTATTGCGCGAATGCTTTTGGAACGTTCGTATAATTGCACAGCAGTGCTTGTAGATCATTCAAAGGAATTCTCTGAAGATTGTAAAGTAAATTACGATCGTTTAAAAGAATTAAGATCGGATGCCATAGTTGAAATTACTTCCGAAAAAGATCTTGAAACACTCAAATTCACTTCGGACGCAACGATAATTGATGCTTTGCTTGGCACGGGGCTCAACAAACCATTAACAGGACTTTTAAAAAGTGTTGTTGAATTCATCAATAAGAATTTTTTAAAGATCATCAGTATTGATTGTCCAACCGGACTTTTTATTGATTCATCTAATTCATCGGATGACGCAATTATACTTTCAAGTGTAACACTCACCTTTCAATATCCCAAACTTGCATTTTTAATGCCGCAAAATAAATGGTTTGTTCCTCAATTTGAGATATTAAATATTGGTTTACATCCGCATTTGCAACATCTCATCAAAGCAAAACAATTTTATATTGGTAAGAACGAGATAAAACAACTCGTCACTAAACGTCCCAAATTTACAGACAAAGGAAATTTTGGTCATGCTTTACTTATGGCAGGAAGCGAGACCATGCGTGGGGCAGTTAGTATAAGTGCGATGGCATGTTTAAGAAGCGGTGCAGGATTACTTACAGTGCATTCTGTGACGAAAGCGATCGATGCCCTCATGACTAATTTACCCGAAGCCATGTGCAGTATTGATCCTGATCCATCTATCATTTCAGAATTACCCGATCTTAAAAAATATAATGTGATAGCTATTGGTCCCGGAATTGGAACAGAAAAAGCAACTGCCGATGTATTGAAGAAATTATTGAATTACACCGGCTCTTCATTAGTAATAGATGCTGATGCTTTGAATATTTTATCGGAGAACAAGACCTGGCTAAGTTTTTTACCTCCTGAAACCGTTTTAACGCCACACCCTAAGGAGTTTGATAGATTAACTGAACAACACGATACCGATCTTGAACGATACGCTACAGCCAAGCATTTCGCTTTAAAGCATAAAGTAATTGTAGTATTAAAAGGAACCTATACATGTATTTGCATGCCTGATGGCTCTAGTTATTTTAATAGTTCGGGTAACTCAGGACTTGCAAAAGGCGGAAGCGGAGATGCTTTAACGGGTATCATTACAGGATTGATAGCAAGAGGTTATACGGCTCCTAAAGCTGCTTTAATTGGAGTTTACTTACATGGTTATGCAGCTGATCTTGCTGTGAAAAAAATAAGCAAAGAAAGTTTATTGGCAACAGATGTGATCGATAAACTTGGGAAAGCATTCTTGAAATTGGAAGACTAGCGAAACTTTTATGTATAAAAAAAGCCCTCACAATATGTTGCGAGGGCTTTTTAATTTCTTAAAGATGAATTATTTCACAAAGTCAACGTTATAGCTAATGCCATTGATATAAACTATACCACTGTTATCACAATACGCTACCACATCTTGCTGATCAGCAAAATAAAGCGTTCGCACAGCTTTTGTGCCTGTTTTGAATGTTACTTTTCCTTTGTTTATAGGATGTTGCTCAGGGCTGATATAATAATCAGGTGAACAACCAAAATCTCTATACAATGGATTTGTGTTCTCAATATTGAATTCATAAGCTACACCTCCTGTAGTTATACCAGTTGATTTACCGGTATACTTCACAATACCATTCTTACCACTTGGGTTGATAGAATTGTTAGAAGTAAGCAATGTAGTAGTTTGAATACCTGGTTGACCGGTGATCCAATTTAGAGGTAAGGTAGTTGAAGGATGAATTGTATTACTTGTTGAGTTAGTTAAAGTTTTAGCATAAGATCCAACCCAAGTAATATCAATATTATGATTTGTTCCATTAGTGGTTGTATCAGCAAGTTTTAAAGTTCCTGAAATACTCCACGACAATGGCGTGATCGAACGTGTATAACCTGCTTGTGTTGTGTTCTTAACAACAATACTACTGTAATTGTCTACAAAGAATTTACCTACAGAGAAGTTATTGAAAGTTACTTGTGACATGTGGTTCGGGTTACGAATATAAACCTGACCGGCACCGGTAGCAGTTCCTGTTGAACAAGCAGTATAACTAATAGTTACAGTTCCATTTCTTACAACACCATCAGCACCTCTTGCATTGTTGAATACAAGCGTGTTCACTTTATTGGTAGTATCTCTGATAACGGTACAAGTGTTGCTATTTGTAGCATTGAAGGTAGAATAAAAGAACATGTAAGATCTTTCACTCGCAAGAGCAACCATCATGTCAATATCAGTTACGATCATGGTAGCCGCTGATGCTTCTACTGAACTTTGAAAGTCTGTGTCGGCTTCCGGTGCTTCGTTAGGTGTTTTTTTACACGAGGTCAACGCCAGAGCTATTAGAGCTACTGCTGAAAATTTTGTAGCAAATTTTTTCATTTTCATAGATCTTTTAATTTAATTTGATGCAATTTAGAAAAAATTTCGGATTCTACAAAAAAACGTTAATATATGCTGGTGTTAAGTGGGTGTAAGATAAACCTGGGACTCAACGTTTTAGAGCGACGAAACGACGGTTTTCACAATATCGAAACGGTGTTTTATCCCCTCAATTGGAGCGATGTTTTGGAAGTTTTAGAAAGTACTGATAATCAATCGATTAAAATGAGTTTTTCTGGTCACCCCTTTATTGGCTCCGAAAGCGATAATATTATTGTTAAAGCCTTCGATCTTATAAAGAAAAGCTATTCAGTTCCAAACATCAAAGTTCATTTACACAAAAATGTTCCCATGGGTGCCGGACTTGGCGGTGGAAGTTCGAACGCATCATGTTTCATTAATTTATTAGACGCAAAGTTTGATCTTAAAATACCTTTGAATAAAAAATTAGAATTCGCAAAACAATTAGGAAGCGATTGCGCTTTTTTTATTGAGAATAAAACTGTTTTTGCAAAAGAAAAAGGTGATGTGTTCGAATCTGTGAAAATTGATCTGAGCAACTATTATATTCTTGTTGTTTATCCAAATGTTCACAGCAATACAAAAATGGCGTACCAAGGTGTTATTCCAAAAAGACCAACTACTTCTATCAAGAACATTATTGAAACAAAATCCATAGAGGAATGGCGAACACTTTTGGTAAATGATTTTGAGAATTCTGTTTTTAAAAATTTGCCTCAAATAAAAGATCTGAAACAAATATTGTATGATGTGGGTGCAATTTATGCAAGCATGAGCGGAAGTGGAAGCGCTGTATTTGGGATCTTTAAAACAAAACCGAATTTTGATGCAGGGAATTTTCCTTGTTATTTACAAGAACCTCATCACTCAAAAGAATAAAGCGAGCCTGCCGGAAAATCCCACTCAGGAGTTTTTAATATCTCGCCATTTTTTAAATTGTACCATGGCGATGATTTTCCCTCATTCGGATTTTTAAGCACGTGAATATTTTGAGCAGGCATATAACTTTGCGCAATACAAAAAACACGTTCATTCCCCTTTATATTCATGGCAACATCCATTACAATTACAGCATGTCCGGGCGAACCACCGGTAATAAAAACATCTCCCGCTTGAATGTCGCCGATCGATCTTTTCTTTAACTCCTTAGATAAAGACAAAGTTCCCGCATAAGAAAAAACAATTTCCAAGTATGCTTTAAAAACTTCCTTACTGTCGGATGGCTTTGTGGCAAGATACCACGTAGTTTTATTTCCTTTTATTTTAATGCGATATCCCTTTGCCCATTTACTGAATTCGGCTTTAAATCCATTAGTGAAATTAAAATGCAATTTCTCGTATTGTTTAGTGCTGTATAAATATTCTGCTCGCAAACGCATTACGGCATCAGCACATTGTTGAAGGTCTTTTGTTCCAATATCAATATCCAAAACTGCTTCATGTACATCTTGCCTATTCTTTTCATTTCCATTATACAAATAAACTTTTGTCCCTGCTTTTTTTAATGGGAAGGTACTTAAGAAGGTTGAAAAAGAATAACCGTTCTCGGGTAATCGTATGAAACCATCGGGTGTATTAAAACGCGAAGAAACGGTTGTGCCTGTATTAATTGACAAAGGACTCGTTTGCGAATTGCAAGAAAGAAAAAACAGGAACGATAAAATGAAAATTGAAAAGCGCATTTTAAACTATGGTCGCCCTTCGACTACGTTCAGGGTGACCGTTAAGGTTAATAAATCAAGGTCATACTGAGCGAAGTCGAAGTATACCTTGCGTAATTATTTAAAGAGCCAATTTTTTATAACGTACACGTTTTGGTTCGGTATTACCCAAGCGTTTTTTCCTGTTCTCTTCATATTCACTATAGCCGCCTTCGAACCAATACACCGAACTATCACCTTCAAACGCTAATATATGCGTACAAACGCGATCTAAGAACCATCTATCGTGACTAATAATAACACCACACCCCGCAAAATTCTCTAAAGCTTCTTCTAAAGCACGAAGTGTATTTACATCCAAATCGTTGGTTGGCTCATCTAATAATAAAACATTACCACCTTCTTTTAAAGCCAAGGCTAAATGCAAACGATTTCTTTCTCCACCCGATAATACCGAACATTTTTTTCCTTGATCGGCACCATTAAAATTAAAGCGTGAGATATACGCGCGCGAATTTAACGAGCGTCCTTCGATCAAAATGTTTTCCAAGCCTCCGCTTAGTACATCATAAATGGTTTTATTTGGATCAATATCTTTATGACTTTGATCAACGTAACTTATTTTTACCGTTGGCCCTACTTTAAATTCTCCCGAATTTTGTTTCTCTTGTTCCAAGATCATTTTGAACAAGGTTGTTTTTCCTGCGCCGTTAGGACCAATGATGCCAACAATTCCGGCCGGCGGCAAACGGAAATTTAATTTCTCATACAATAATCTATCCCCATAACCTTTGGATACATCAATGGCTTCGATCACATCATTTCCTAAACGCGGACCATTTGGAATAAAGATCTCGAGTTTTTCTTCTTTCGATTTTACATCCTCACTTACCATTTTTTCGTAATTGCTTAGACGCGCTTTTTGTTTTACGCCGCGTCCTTTTACACCCTGACGTACCCAATCCAATTCTCGCGCTAAAGTTTTTTGACGTTTGCTTTCGGTTTTTTCTTCTTGCTTCAAACGCGCACCTTTTTGCTCTAACCAGCTACTATAATTTCCTTTCCAAGGAATACCTTCGCCTCTGTCTAATTCTAATATCCATCCGGCAACATTATCTAAAAAGTATCTATCGTGAGTTACAGCAATGATCGTTCCTTTGTATTGTTTCAAATGTTGTTCTAACCAATCCACACTTTCCGCATCCAAGTGATTGGTTGGCTCATCTAATAATAGAACATCCGGCTCTTGTAATAATAAACGGCATAAAGCCACACGTCTTCTTTCACCACCCGATAAAACTTTAACTGAGGTATCACTTTCCGGACAACGCAATGCATCCATGGCGCGTTCTAATCGGCTATCTAAATTCCAAAGATCATGCTGATCGATCAGCTCTTGTAATTGTGCCTGACGAGAAATTAATTTATCCATTTTATCAGGATCGTTCAATATCTCTTCATCACTAAATTTATTATTTACTTCTTCGAATTCATTTAATATATCAGTGAATTGTTTCACGCCTTCACGAACCACTTCGATCACGGTTTTCTTCTCTTCCATTTGTGGTTCTTGCTCCAACATGCCAATAGAATATCCCGGTGAAAAATGCACTTCGCCAATATAATCTTTATCTACCCCTGCAATAATGCGTAAGAGTGATGATTTACCTGAACCGTTCAAACCTAACACGCCAATTTTTGCGCCGTAATAGAACGAAAGGTAAATATCCTTTAAAACTTGTTTTTGCGGTGGATGGATCTTTGAAACATTCACCATGCTAAATATGATCTGCCTTCCTTCGGGTGTTGCTGACATTGTAAAAAATTTTGGACTGCTAATTTAGGGATTTTACTTGGATAAATCCATTTTCATTTTACAGATCAGAAGAACCAACATGTCACCCCTACGGGGTTCTATACAGCATTATTCATTTCGCACCCTTCGGGTGCTACCGATATGTCGCTCCTACGGAGCTGGGAAATTCTCCAATTTTATTCCGCAGTTATGTATAGTCCCGTAGGGACGACATATCGGTAGGACTAAAACAAACAACAACAAAGCCCCGTAGGGGCGACATATTGGTTTTTACAGAGCAAAAAAAAGCCCTCACAAATAGAGGGCTTAAATTTAATTTCGATCTTAATTATTTACCACTCGATGCCTTGATCCTATTATTCATCTCGGTTGCCTTTGCCTGATCGTTGGTAAGCATATATAATTTACGCAAAGCACTCATGGTAGCTTTATCTTCTGTTTTAATAGTTAAGGCTTGCTCCAAGTGAGGAATTGCCTTTTTGTAATTATCCTGTGATTTTGTTTCCAGCTCTTTTCCCTTCGTCTTAGCTTCCGACAAAGGCAAATTTCCAGCTTTTGTTTGATAATAACCGCCAAGGTTATTATACATTGCACCAAGGTTATAAAGCGAATTATATAAATGCTCCGAATTAGAAGGCTTAAGTTCAATTACTTTTAAATAATTAGTTTCTGCATTTTTAAATAGCTCATCAAAATTTGCAGGCTTTTCTTTATCCTTACCTGTGGCATCTTTTGGATTTGCCATATTGTCGTAAATATTTCCACGCACCAAATAGAATAATGCGTTAGAAGGATCTTTTTCGATAGAAGCGGTAAGATTATTCAACGCTTCTTGTTGTTTACCTTTTGCGAGGAATAAATTTGTTTCGGTATTTAAAAGGTCCATGTCCGCAGGGAAAGCAGTACGACCTTTACTTAATATCGCCAAAGCTGCTGAAGTATCTTGTTTAGAAAGATTGGCATTATACATCGATTGGAAATTATATGGCGTTGCAATTTTTAGATCCACCATTTTTTTATTATACTCTAATATCTTCGCCGGATTTTTTGATCTTCCCGCGCTCACACACGCATTATAAAAATTAGCCGTGTCTTTTTTTCGTGTCATAGCCATATTCAAATACGCCACTTTGTAAAAATAATCGGCTGCCTCATCGAATTTTTTTGCTTTGTATTTTCCATTGGCAATATTGCCTGCTTCCATTTTCATTTGCATAGCAACCAAGGTAAACTTCACATCATCCTCGCTCAATTGCGAAGTTCCCTTTGTAAAACCATCTTGGATCACTTCCATGTATTTGGCATCCACATCCTTTATTTTATCTACTGCTTCATTGGCTGCTTCAAATTCGGTGGTTGGTGTATTACCATAAGCAAGATCATTACGTTCCTTTTTATCGGCCACAGTAGGTTCCAATTTTTTCATCTCCTGCAAAAAAGCATAATTGTAATAGTTATAATGGATACGTGCTTTGTAGGCCCATGTTTTACCTTGATTTTTTGTATCATCATTGGTCAAAGCCACTTCAATAGCTTCCTTTGCTTTGTTCAAATAAACAATATCCGGTTTACCGTCCTTTAAAGTTGATTCATAATCATTCAAAGCACGCCATGCCGTTTGAACTTTCATTTTTTGCGAAATGCCAAGCAGCGGTAAAAGTGCCAGCGTAATAATTCTAAGTGAATTTTTCATATAATCGGTCTTTTAAATATATGACACACAATTTTTCAAATTGCATGCCATACACTTTTAATTTAACAATTTTTACTCTTTCGGATCTTCGTTATCTGTTTTTACGTCTGTTTCAGGAGTGTCTGATTCCCCATTCTCAGAGATAATATCTCCCGGGATCACGCTCTCTTCATTCTCATCGTGGTCAACTTTTGTAACCGCTGCGATATCATCTGTTTCAGAAACATTTATCAAACGAACACCTTGCGTTGCTCTTCCCATTACGCGAAGATTTGCAACTTTGATACGAATGGTTATTCCATTTCTCGTGATGATCATCAGGTCATTTTCATCCGTTACCGATTTAATGGCAACTAAACTTCCTGTTTTATCGGTGATATTAATTGTTTTTACACCTTTTCCTCCACGGTTTGTGATACGATATTCATCCACATCACTGCGCTTGCCATAACCTTTTTCGGAAACAACTAACACATTCATGGTTGGATTATCAATGCAGATCATTCCGATCACTTCGTTTTTTCCGCCTTCATCATCGGCTAGATCAACTCCAATGACACCACTGGCATTTCTTCCCATTGGTCTCACTTTTTCTTCGTTGAATCTACAAACTTTACCCATTTTGGTGGCGATCATGATCTCGTTCTTACCATTGGTCAATGCTGCTTCTAACAACACATCGCCTTCGCGAATAGTAATGGCGTTGATGCCGTTCGCACGCGGACGTGAATACGCTTCCAGTGTTGTTTTTTTGATGATACCATTTTTGGTACACAATACAATGAAGTTATTATTGATGTATTCTTCTTCCGATAAACTTCTCACATTAATAAATGCTTTTACTTTATCATCCGGTGCAATGCTTAATAGATTTTGTATCGCTCTTCCTTTGCTTGTTTTATTTCCTTCGGGAACTTCATACGCACGCAACCAGAAACATTGTCCCTTTTCGGTGAACAATAATAAATAGTTATGTGTGGAAGCAATGAACATATGCTCAATAAAATCTTCATCACGTGTGGATGAACCTTTACTTCCTTTTCCTCCTCTTCCTTGCGCACGGTACTCATCTAAGTTTGTACGTTTGATATAACCCATGTGAGAAATTGTGATCACCACATTCTCATCGGCTATCATATCTTCCATTTTCAGATCATCTCCTGCATATACAATTTCACTTCGACGATCATCACCATATTTTTCTCTGATCTCTAATAATTCATCTTTGATGATCTGAAAACGACGCGTTTCATTTGATAAAATATCTTTGTAATTCGCAATGGTCTTCATTAATTCATCATATTCTGCTTTTAATTTACCAACCTCTAATCCGGTCAACGTTCTTAAACGCATATCTAAAATAGCGCGCGCTTGAATATCGGATAAACTGAATCGTACGATCAATTCATCCTTTGCAGCATCAGGCGATTCGCTTTCTTTGATGATCTTGATAACCTCATCAATGTTTTTTTGCGCGATCAATAATCCTTCTAAGATATGCGCGCGTTTTTCGGCCTGCGCAAGATCAAATTTTGTTCGGCGAACAACAACTTCGTGACGGTGCTCAACAAAATAATGGATCTGTTGTTTGATATTTAAAATTTCGGGGCGACCATTCACCAAAACAACATTGTTGATAGAGAATGACGTTTGAAGCGCTGTGAATTTGTAAAGATTATTCAATACAACATTACTGATCGCATCTCTTCTTAATTCATACACAACTCTAATTCCTTCGCGATTACTCTCATCGCGAATTTCGGAAATACCCTCAATTTTTTTCTCGTTGCATAATTCCCACTGACGTTTGATCATTTCCGCTTTATTGATCTGATACGGAACTTCCGTTACAATAATTCGTTCTCTATCGCCAACTTGTTCAATAACGGCACGCGCACGCATCACAACTCTGCCGCGACCTGTCGTCAATGCTTCTCTTACACCTTCGTAACCGTAAATAATTCCTCCGGTTGGAAAATCAGGCGCTTTAATTAATTTGATAAGATCCAAAATATCAATTTCACGATTGTCGATATACGCAATTGTAGCATCAACCGTTTCGCGCAAATTGTGTGGCGCCATATTTGTGGCCATTCCAACGGCAATTCCCGACGAACCATTCACGATCAAATTTGGAACGCGACTTGGCAATACTGTTGGCTCTGTCAAAGAGTCATCAAAATTGGGTCTAAAATCTACAGTGTCTTTTTCAATGTCAGCTAACATCTCTTCCGCTATCTTGCGAAAACGAACTTCTGTATAACGCATGGCCGCAGGAGGATCGCCATCCATACTACCAAAATTTCCTTGTCCATCTACCAACATATAACGCAAACTCCAATCCTGAGCCATACGCACCATAGTGTCATAAACCGACGAATCGCCATGTGGATGGTACTTTCCGAGTACTTCTCCAACAATACGAGCCGACTTTTTATATGGCCTATTATGCAATACGCCAAGATCCAGCATCCCGTATAACACCCGTCTGTGCACGGGTTTCAGGCCATCGCGCACGTCGGGCAGGGCTCTGGATACGATAACCGACATCGAATAATCGATGTAGGCCGTTTTCATTTCATCCTCAATATTGATAGGAATAATTTTTTCTCCTTCTGTCATAGTTCTTCTTGTTAAATTTCTGTCTTAAAATTATTTTCTGTTTATGCTTTTTTGTCAGTTATAAATCAAACCAAATGCTACTATCCATCGTATAACTATATACAATGGTAGAGCCAATGAAAGTACCGAAAAATCAGCAATTTGAAGCAAAACTTTTCAACAAATTTATTGTTAAAAATTACCAAGCTTACTCATGGAAAGGCGGTTTATAAATAATATTTTTGAGTGTGGCACAGTATGTGTAATTTAAACAAATTAAAAGTACCGTTATGGAAGCAAAATTCTCGCCCAGAGTAAAAGACGTGATCACCTATAGTCGCGAAGAGGCTATGCGTTTAGGGCACGACTATATAGGCATTGAACATTTGATGCTAGGAATGATAAGAGATGGTGAAGGTGTTGGTATGCGTCTCTTAAAAAGTCTCGGCGTTGATTCTGCTGAGCTTAGAAAATTGATCGAGCAAGGATTAACACCGGGATTAAAGAAATCGAACAACCTTGCCAATATTCCTTTGGTAAAACAAGCCGAAAAAACATTGAAGCTTACTTACCTTGAAGCAAAAACATTTAAATCAGTTCAAATAGGCACCGAGCATTTATTGCTTTGTGTTTTAAAAGACCCCGACAATATCGTTACAAAAAGCTTATTACGTTTTGGTGTTGATTACGATGCCGTGCGTGCAGAATTAGAAGGATTTGTAGATAATCCCGACAAAATTGAGAATTCTACCGCAGGTAATGATGATGATTCGGATGAAGAAGCATCGTTTGGCGGTGGTGGTGGAACAAGTAGTCCGCAAAAAAAACAAGGTGAAAATAAAAGCAAAACGCCTGTGTTGGATAATTTCGGACGCGATCTTACCAAGATGGCAGAGGACGGGAAACTAGATCCTGTTGTTGGACGTGAAAAAGAAATTGAGCGTGTATCGCAAATTTTATCGCGTCGTAAAAAGAACAATCCAATTTTAATTGGTGAGCCGGGCGTTGGTAAATCAAGTATTGCCGAAGGTTTGGCTTTACGTATCATCGAACGAAAAGTGAGTCGCATTCTTTATAACAAACGCGTGGTGACTTTGGATCTTGCAAGTTTAGTGGCAGGAACAAAATATCGCGGACAGTTTGAAGAGCGCATGAAAGCGGTGATGAACGAATTGGAAAAAAGTCCTGATGTAATTTTATTCATTGATGAGATCCATACAATTATTGGTGCCGGTGGTGCAAGCGGAAGTTTGGATGCCAGCAATATGTTCAAACCTGCTTTAGCGCGTGGTGAGATACAATGTATTGGCGCAACTACCTTGGATGAATACCGCCAGTACATCGAAAAAGATGGCGCCTTAGAACGTCGTTTCCAAAAAGTAATTATTGAGCCTGCTACTGAAGATGAATCGTTGCAGATCTTAAATAATATAAAAGGAAAATACGAAGATCATCACAATGTAACGTATACACCTGAAGCAATTAAAGCCTGTGTTGCGTTAACCTCGCGTTATATCACCGACAGACATTTACCTGACAAAGCTATTGATGCTTTAGATGAATCAGGAAGTCGTGTACACATTACAAATATTCACGTACCGCAAAACATCTTAGATATTGAAAAGAAAATTGAGGATATCAAAGAATTGAAGAATCAAGTGGTACGCAGTCAAAAATACGAAGAAGCTGCACGTTTGCGCGATACCGAAAAAACATTGCAAAATGAATTAGAGGTTGCTAAAAAAGCGTGGGAAGAACAAACCAAAGCTAATCGTGTAACTGTTACTGAAGAAAATGTTGCAGAAGTTGTGAGTATGATGAGCGGAGTTCCTGTTCAACGTGTGAATCAAAACGAAAGTGATAAGCTTGTGAAAATGGGTGAATTGCTTAAGGGAAAAGTGATAGGACAAGATGCTGCTGTTGCAAAAGTGGTGAAAGCTATTCAACGTAACCGTGCAGGATTAAAAGACCCGAACAAACCAATTGGTTCGTTCATTTTCCTTGGTCCTACCGGTGTTGGTAAAACGCAATTAGCAAAAATATTAGCTCGTCAGTTATTTGATAATGATGATGCGTTAATTAGAATTGATATGAGCGAGTACATGGAAAAATTTGCCATCACGCGTTTAATTGGAGCGCCTCCGGGATATGTTGGCTATGAAGAAGGCGGACAGTTAACCGAAAAAGTTCGTCGTCGCCCTTATGCCGTTGTATTATTAGATGAGATCGAAAAAGCGCATCCCGATGTATTTAATATGTTATTACAAGTATTGGATGATGGACAATTAACCGACAGTTTAGGTCGCAAGATCGATTTTAAAAATACGATCATTATCATGACCTCTAATATTGGTGCGCGTCAATTAAAAGATTTCGGACAAGGAGTTGGTTTTGGAACTGCTACTAAAACAGAAGGTGCCGACGATCATTCGAAAGGTGTTATTGAGAATGCCTTGAAAAAAGCATTTGCGCCTGAGTTCCTGAATCGTATTGATGATGTGGTAATGTTCAACTCTTTATCAAAAGAAGACATCCACAAGATCATTGATATTGAATTAGGAAGTTTGTTCAGCAGGATCCATAAATTAGGTTTCGCTATCAAGATAACTGACACTGCAAAAGATTTTATTGTAGAAAAAGGTTATGATGAGAATTATGGTGCTCGTCCGTTAAAGCGTGCCATCCAAAAATATCTGGAAGATCCAATGGCTGAGGAAATGATCAAGAATAACTTGGTTGAAGGTGACGAGATAGAAGTGGATTACAATAAGGAAAAAGGTGAAATTACAGTGAATGCCGTAAAGCCTAAAGCAAAGAAAAGTAGTAAGAAGGAAGATAAATCTTAAAGAGGATAAAAACTAAAAAGAAAACCCCGGTCGGATGATCGGGGTTTTTTTCATTTATCTTTTTTAAGGCACTATCACAACGCCCTTTGCAAACTGTTCAGTTCTCCAAAATTTATAATCTTTATTTGAAAAAACGTAAGCCTTTTTGCTTTCCAAAAGCACGGTAACTACCCCAGAAGTAGTTGTCGAGGTTGATGAGAGATCCAAAGGAGTTACAGGAATATTATTATTTCCTTGCACCAATGGCTTTTGAAGAATAAATGATCCGTCGTAAACTAGAAGCACCGCACTCGTGATATTTGAAATTCCATTAATATTTACAGTAAATCCTGATGAGAGACTGATCGTTGCAGGGAGTGCCGAAAATAGATTAGAAGTTGTTTTGGGAATTTGAGATGTATTTATGAAAGAAAAATTCGCAATTCCATTAGCACCGTTTACCGACCAAGTTTCGGTTGCAAGATTTAAGCTACTTGTACCTGGGGTCATATAGTACCCTGAACCTGAAAAATAAGTCAAGGAATCCTGATTTAAATAAACACTGTTTACATTTACCGCTGTGCTTGAATTAATGTTTTGT
>JAHEYC010000033.1 GCA_023251775.1 Sphingobacteriaceae bacterium
TTTTGGTTCGATCTTTTAAATAAATTAATTAATTTACGTGGCAGCGAAAAAAATGCCGCAGCAAAAGAGCCGGATAAAGCTGTAACGGTGAATGTGCATGCGGATAATAAAACTAAAGATTGACGATGTTTTAATTCGCAACAACACAATACAAGGGGCTGGCACCCTCAACGCAATCAAGAACTTTGCGATCTTTACTTTAAAAAAGTGTAGCTAAAAAACTACAAGCCCCAAGTATTTTTACCCTATTTTTTGTTTTTATTTTTTCATTCTAAATACATTCTATATCTTTCCTACGTTCAATTTTTTTATTTACATACGGAGTTTGCCGAAAATCCGTTGAAGCGTAAACCGAAAAAAAGAGATAAATTAAAAAATATATGGGGTCAGATTCAGTAACAAAAAAAGTTAAGTCAAATGTTTTTATAGTTTCCCTATTTGCGACAATTGCTTATACCCTTACCGTGTTATTTATTACAAACAACACATTAACATACTCCACTTTGCCACGCAGTATTCTTGTTGAAGTACCCGATGCAAATAAGTTACTTGCCGATACAACCCATAATTTCAAGCCGTTTGTATTAAATGTCCATTCACAATTACCAATGGATACGATCAAACAAAAAACAAAACTTCCTCTAAAAATATCCGAGGCCCAAGTACTGTTCCATCAAAATCCAACATTTCTTGTTTGGATCTTGTTGATTAGTATAATGGTTTCAATAGCTGCTGGATCTATTCCCGTTTCAATTTCACAAATAGGTGACCTTAAAGCCAGTTATGGTTTCAAGAGACCGGAAATAACCAAAGCCATTTTTTACGCTATTTTCCTTGTAGTTTTTTTGATGGTAACCAATAATAATCTAAAAGGATATTACAAACCACCAACACTTATTAATGAATTTAAGGTTCTTCTTAATCATGGTTACATTTTAGAAATGATTGTTGTAGCGACTGTAGTATTAGTATCACCTACCTTTGTACAAATTTTTTTAATAGGGCTTGTGTCAGGAAAAGTTGAACTGGAGGAAAAATCTATCCCTGAGTTTGATAAAGCAATCAAAAGACTGAAGTATTTAAATAAATCCTTACAAAACGCCATGCAACTACTCGCTATTATTGTTGTGTTTTCAGTATTAACGTCAACTGCTTTAGGAGAAGCAATAAAAAGAACAATAAAAATTGACGGCTTTGATGTATATCCTAATGAAATAAACTATGTGTACGGCATGTATTTCTCCCTTTTCCTATGCATTATTTATGTGCCGGTATATTTTTACATAAAACAAAATTTTCTTAAACTAAAAGATGAAGCGTATGATCTTGTAACAACTGAACCTGACAAATACACAACCTGGTACAATAACCAATTTGGGCAAACAAAATTTGAAGGCACAGTAACCGACAATTTAAAACTTGCTTTAACCATGCTTTCTCCACTTCTATCTGGGTTTTTGCCAGATACATTTGGGTTAATTAAATAAATATTAATAACGGAGATTGCCGAAAATCCGATCTAGAGTAGGCTAAAAAAATAATTTATATGAAAACAGTTACAGTTAACGCTACAATGCAAAATGGTTCCGGCTTTGGCGTATTTGTAAAAGTGGGAAACCATTCACTTTATTTCGACAAATCTGGCAGCCAAAATGCGCAAGTTGAACCCGGAAAGTATAATGCTGTTGTTGGCGGACATGAACCCAGCAATGCTACGGTAACCATTTCGCTTAAAAATGATGGCAAAGATCTTGGATCACAGACATTTTCAACGCCCTCTTTTTTTGGATTTATACCTTTTACTCTATAATATATGAAAAAGACAATACTCATCATGGCCGTTGTATGTTCGGCTTTAAAAGTTAATGCCCAGGATAATGCTATTCTAAATGTCATAGAAGATGAAAGGGTAAAGAAAATTACTTCCCTTAAAACAAATTACCTTGCGGAATTATTTCAAGCGGCAGTTGATAATGACATATTATCCTATAGCCGATCAAACGTGACATTTAAATCCACCCTGTTCGGAATAAAAAAACTATTTGATACAACTGCCGTTGTAGACACAAACTACAAAAAAGCCTTTCTTTTGAGAAATATCGAAATATCATCAAAAATAGGCATGGGGGCTCAAAGTAAAATAAATGAAGTAACCCCGGGCTTTAAATGGGCCCTTATAAATAAAAGAGATCTGAGTAATGTAGACAGATCAGACCTAAGAGAAATGAACGACTCCCTTACGGCATTAACATTAATTCAATTTAATATCTTAGGGGTGTTATCTAATGGGAACGGCTTGACAATAGAAGAAGAGGACAAATTGAACGAGATCCTATCACAGTATACAAATTTTTCAACTTCATCAGCTAGGGCAACATTGAGCGCGAAGGAAAAAACTGAATTTTTAATTAAGAAGATAGAAGAAAATAACTTTATTGGAAATAAATTTCAGTTGCCTAAAGCCAATCTTGATAGAATGATAAGCGCTTCAAAAAATATAGACGCTCTTCTCAAAAAAAGGGAAGAAGCCATAAAAAAAGGAGCTATTTTAAACCTTACGGGATATGGAAGATACAAAGATGTATATTGGGACAGCGCAAGCGTTGGTTTAGAGTTTATTAAAGGTTTAGGGAACAAAAAGGACGAAGACAAGCCCTGGGATTTCCAAGCCTCAGCATTTTACAATACAAAATTAGCCACAAATTTAAACAACCAAACGTCAACTTCGTATGCAATAGGAAAACTTGGTATAAACAAGGTATTGATAAAAAACAAGGCAGGCGCATCTCTTGTAGAAGTGCTTGGTGCCGCTGAGGTAAATCATGCTTTTGAAAAACCTGCCGTAGGCGATCAAACCAAAATATTGGTCGACTTCACTCTCACCCTAAGAATTAACAAAACCACCTTTTTACCAATTGAAATTAAATACGACCCTAAAAATGCCAATGTTTTTGGGTACTTTAAACTGAAATGGGATATAACTAGTGATAATTAGGAGACTTCCTGGTCTTTGGTAAAACAATTAAGGGGTAGTT
Organism: Sphingobacteriaceae bacterium; assembly: GCA_023251775.1. Classification (GTDB taxonomy): domain Bacteria; phylum Bacteroidota; class Bacteroidia; order B-17B0; family Aurantibacillaceae; genus Aurantibacillus. The sequence goes on from JAHEYC010000033.1 coordinate 3,036, forward strand.
AGCAATAACTACCCCTATCTTTTTGAAAAGACATCATTTTGTATTAGAGTTGGACTCCGAAGTGAGCGAAATGTGAGGAAGTAAATTCTCAAAGCTTTACTTTGAGAATAAGCAGGATTTTTCGATATTTAAAAGGTAAAATAAACCTTATTATGTTCGAACAAACCTTTAAAAATGCCGATGATATTCTGCATAAAGTTCCGAAACAATGAAGAAAACAACTAAAGTCATTGTATGAGCGCAAAAATTTCCATACGTTTTTTTAACGACCGCGAGGTGCGTGCCCTGTGGGACGAACAAAATGCCAAGTGGTGGTTTTCGGTGTTGGATATTATTGCCGTGCTTACCGATCAAAACAATTACACCAAAACCCGTAACTATTGGAAATACCTAAAAGCCAAGCTAAAAAAAGAAGGTAGTCAAGTGGTTAGTGCCACTAACCAACTGAAATTAACCGCGGCAGACGGAAAACAGTATAAGTCGGATATGCTCGACTACAAAGGCATTATTGCCTTGGGCAAAAATTTTCCCGGAACAAAAGCCAACCGATTTATTGATTGGTTTACTTATAGTGATGAAAGCATTGACGGTAAAAGTAAAACAAAGGCCTATGCTTTGTTCGAAAGTTCGTTTATCAATAGCATAGAGATAGGAACAAGCAAAGGATTACAACAAATACACGCCTATTTATTTGGTGGCTTGTATGATTTTGCGGGGCAAATAAGGCAAAAAAATATTTCGAAAGGTGGTTTTCATTTTGCGGCGTCCCGCTTTTTGGGCGATACTTTAAAACAAATTGAAGCTATGCCCGAAACTACTTTTGATGAAATTGTAGCCAAATATGTAGAAATGAACATTGCTCACCCATTTATGGAAGGCAACGGTAGAAGCGCCAGAATATGGCTGGATCTGATCTTGAAAAAACGATTAAAAAAATGCGTGGATTGGAGCAAAATAGGGAAAAAAGATTATATGAAAGCCATGGTAAAAAGTTCGGCTAACAGCAGCACGCTAAAAAAACGGTTACGAAATGCTTTTACCGGCAAAATAAAAAGTAGAGAAATGTTTATGAAAGGAATTGACTATTCTTATTACTACGAGGAGAATTAAAAAAATGAACCAAGCTTAACAAGGGCAGAACTTAATAACCCCATTTAAAGGCTTGTGGTTGGGGCGATATAGAAGTCTATAAAATTGTACCTGAATATAATATTAGGGGCAGTTGGAAAGCCACCTTTTACCTTGGCTACGAATTTAGCCCTAACAAACTTTTACCCTTAACATAAGCCGCGATTTTGAAGGAACTATTACTAAAAAAGGAAATTTGATAACGGCGCTCAACCTTATTATTGGGTTGGGGAGTGAGAGGAATGTGGGGAAGTAAATTCTAATAGCTTTAGTTTGAGAATAGGCTAGATTTTTCGATATTAGAAGGTTGAAATTACAATTTGTTAGTCGTGGATAAGAAGACTCTTTCAGAAAGAGATATTTGTACTAAATATATTACCCCAGCAATTAAAAATGCTGGATGGGATATTGAATTACAAGTTCGCGAAGAAAAAACATTTACCGCTGGTAGAGTTTACATTAAAGGCAAACTTCATGCCCGAGGTTCAAAAAAACGGGCCGACTATATCCTTTACTACAAAGCCAATATTCCTATCGCAATTATTGAGGCAAAGGACAATAATCATTCTACTAAATCCGGAATTCAACAGGCCCTGGATTATGCTCAAACTTTAGATATTCCTTTTGTTTACAGCAGTAATGGAGATGGTTTTTATGAACACGACAAATCTCTTGCAAATGGAATTATTGAAAGAGAAATTGGAATGAACGAATTTCCATCCCCAGAAGAATTATGGCGTCGTTATAAAATTCTTAAAGGGATTTTAACCGAAGAAGTCGAAAAAATTGTCTCGCAAGATTATTATGATTCTGGAGAACGTGAGCCTCGCTATTATCAATCGATAGCAATTAATAGAACAATTGAATCCATAGCAAAAGGATTAAATCGTACGCTTTTAGTAATGGCAACCGGAACAGGAAAAACGTACACTGCTTTTCAAATCGCATATCGTTTATGGAAATCAGGCAAGAAAAAACGAATACTTTTTTTAGCTGATAGAAACTCCTTGATTGGTCAAACTAAACGTGGTGACTTTAGATACTTTGGCGATAAAATGACAGTCGTTAAAAACCATAAAGTAGATAAGTCGTTTGAAATATATTTAGCATTGTACCAAGGTTTAACTGGTAACGAAGAATCAAGTAATATTTATAAGCAATTCACTCCAGAGTTTTTTGATTTAATAATTATTGATGAGTGTCATAGAGGGAGTGCTGCTGAAGATGCTTCATGGCGAGAAATATTAGAATATTTTTGTGCAGCAACTCAAATTGGATTAACCGCTACCCCCAAGGAAACAAAAGAAATTTCAAACATTGATTATTTCGGTGATCCAATTTATACTTACTCTTTAAAACAAGGGATTGATGATGGCTTTCTTGCACCGTACAAAGTAATTAGGATTGGATTAGATAAAGATCTTGAAGGATATCGTCCAGAAAAAGGTAAAACCGACAAAGATGGAAATCCAATAGAAGATAGAATTTATAATGTGAGTGATTTTGATAAAAACCTTGTTATTGAAGAACGCACAAAACTTGTAGCCAAAAAAGTTGCTGAATTTATGAGAGCAAACAGTCGTTTTGATAAAACAATTGTTTTTTGTGTAGATATTGATCATGCTGAACGAATGAGGCAAGCACTGGCAAATTTGAATAGTGATTTGGTTGCTGAAAATCACAAATACGTTATGAAAATTACCGGTGATGATGACGAAGGAAAACGTGAACTAGATAATTTTATTGATCCCGAACAAAAGTACCCAGTTATTGCTACTACTTCCAAATTAATGACTACTGGTGTTGATGCCCAAACCTGTAAAATAATTGTTCTCGACTCCAACATACAAAGTATGACAGAGTTTAAACAGATCATTGGACGTGGCACGCGTATAAACGAAGAGTTTGGTAAATATTATTTTACCATCATGGATTTTAGAAACGTAACAAAATTGTTCGCTGATCCTGATTTTGATGGCGATCCCGTTAGTATTTTTGATCCTTCAGAAGGCCCTGAAAAACCTGCCACTCCAATACCTGGCGATATTACATTTCCTGAACCAGACGGAGATCCAAAGCCGTATAAAAACAAAACCTATGTAAAAGGTGTTGAAGTAAATGTGATTAGCGAACGCGTACAATATTTTGGAATTGATGGCAAATTAATTACTGAATCATTAGCAGATTACACTCGCAGAAACATTCAAAAAGAATTCAGATCGCTTGATGATTTTATTACTAAGTGGAATAAAACTGAAAAGAAGAAAGTTTTAATTGATGAACTCTATGAACAAGGCATCTTTTTAAGCGAACTGCAGGATACAATTAATAAAGAGTTAGATGCTTTTGATTTGATTTGCCACATTGCTTTTGACAAACCTCCTTTAACTCGCAAAGAAAGAGCAAATAATGTAAAGAAGAGAGATTACTTTACTAAGTATGGCGAACAAGCAAGAAAAGTATTGAATGCGCTTCTTGATAAATATGCTGATAAGGGCATTGAAAACATTGAAAGTGGGAGAGTTTTAGAGTTAGAACCTATTAGCGAAATGGGAACCCCAGCTGAAATTGTGAAATGGTTTGGAGGCCCTGCACACTTTAAAAAGGCTGTGAATGAATTAGAAAAGGAGATTTATAAACATGCTTGATTTCCAAGATATTAACATGGCACCTTTTAGAACTAGTGTTAAAAATTATGATTCTAGGGCAATTGTACCCTATATTTGCGTCAACATGTCCACTCCGCTTCCCGTTAGATCAGCGCGCTTAGAGTGGACTTTTTATTTTTATACATATGAGTAAAGTACCCTATACCAAACCGGTGCTTTCGTACACTGATCAGCTAAATCAATTAAAAAAGCGAGGATTAAAAATTGAAGATGAAGCCAAGGCAACACATCTTTTGGAAGTTATTAGCTATTATCGTTTAAGTGGTTATTGGTACCCTCTCCTTTCAGACAAAAAAAATCATCAATTTAAATCAGACGCTACGTTTAACACGGCTTTTAAACTCTATTGTTTTGATAGAGAACTAAGGCAAATGGTTATGGCAGAACTAGAAAAAATTGAGGTGGCCATCCGTGCTAAAATGACCTATATTCTCTCGCAAAAGCATGGTTCGTTTTGGTTTAAAAATGCCGATTTGTTTTCTAATCCTTTATCTCATGCTAATGCCCTATCTAAAATTGGCGATGAGTTTAAAAGAAGCGACGAAGATTTTATAAATTCCTTTCGTAATAAGTACACAGATCCTTTACCACCAAGTTGGATGACTACCGAAATTACTTCATTTGGTGCACTATCTATGTTATATAAAAACTTAAAGCCCGGTAGAGAAAAAAGAGATATTGCTAATTATTTTGGACTAGCCGATACCGTTTTTGAAACATGGATACATAGTATTGTTTATTTAAGAAACGTATGCGCACATCACACCCGCTTGTGGAACAGAGCCATGAGTATTCGCCCGCAAATACCAAGATCGCCACGCAAACAATGGCTTGTAAAAGCTACCCCTACAAATAATAGAACGTACTTTATTTTAAGTATGATTAATTATTTGCTTCAAACGGTTAATCCTAAAAACACATTCAGAACACGATTTAATACATTACTCACAAAATATCCAAACATTGATGTGAAAGCTTTGGGCTTTCCTGATGATTGGAAAAACGAACCTTTGTGGAAATAAAAATTATATGAGCAACTTAAGCGGTACAATAAAATCCATACAAGACATTATGCGTAAAGACGCGGGTGTTGATGGCGACGCGCAACGTATATCGCAAATGGGATGGTTATTGTTTTTAAAAATATTTGACGCCAAAGAAAACGATTGGGAAATATCTAACGACGATTACAAATCTCCAATTCCAAAAGACTTACGCTGGCGTAACTGGGCAGCAGACGCCGAAGGAATGACAGGTGATGAATTACTTGGCTTCATAAACAACTCCTTATTTCCTCGTTTAAAAGAATTAAAACTGCGCAATAATAAGGATGCTGCTAAAATGGTACGTGATGTATTTGAAGACTCTTATAATTACATGAAGAGTGGTACTTTAATGCGCCAGGTAATTAATAAAGTAAACGAAATTAATTTCGACTCTCAAGCTGATAGACACACCTTTAATGACATTTACGAGCAAATATTAAAAGATCTACAGAGCGCAGGTAATGCAGGTGAGTTTTATACACCAAGGGCAGTTACACAATTTTTAGTAGAAATGGTAAACCCCAAACTGGGCGAAACCATTATTGATCCCGCTTGCGGCACAGGAGGGTTTTTGGTAAACTCTATTGAACACATTCGCAAAAATGAAAAACTAAAAACAGTTGAAGATTTTGAGAAACTACAAAACAGTATAAGAGGGGTTGAGAAAAAGCCCCTACCCCATATGTTGGCAACAACCAATATGATTTTGCATGGCATTGAAGTGCCAAGTATTGATCATGACAATTTACTCTCACGCTCTTTAACCGAATGGACCAACAAACAGCGCATCGACGTTGTGGTAACCAACCCACCCTTTGGTGGAATGGAAGAAGACGGGGTCGAAAATAATTTTCCGCAAGCGTACAGAACGCGTGAAACTGCCAATCTATTTCTGTATTTACTTATACATATTTTAAAAGATGGTGGACGTGCTGGGATTGTTTTACCCGACGGTTTTTTGTTTGGCGAAGGAGTAGCCACCCGTATTAAAGAAAAACTGTTAACCGAATGTAATTTGCATACTATCGTAAAACTACCTAACGGCGTATTTGCACCTTACACTGGCATTAAATCCAACTTATTGTTTTTCGAAAAAGGTAAACCCACTAAAGATATCTGGTACTTTGAACATCCTTATCCCGAAGGTGTGAAAATGTACAATAAAACCAAGCCGATTAATATTAAAGAGTTTGATTTAGAAAAAAAATGGTGGAAAAAACGAATTGAAAATAAACATGCCTGGAAAGTAAGTGCTGAAGAAATAAAAAGCAGAAACTATAATTTAGATATTAAAAATCCAAAAGGAGCTATTAAAGAAACAAAACACAGCAGTAAAGAAATTATAACAATGCTTGGCACTTCATTTGCAAAAAGCAATGAATTATTAAAACAGTTGAAAATGGAATTGAAATAATATGATTTGGCGACTACAGAAATTAGGAATACTTTGTGAAATTGAAAAGGGGAATATTGGAATACAAGCTGCTATTCCAGGAAAATATCCTTTAGTTGCAACTTCTGAGGATAGAAAAACTCATAATGAATATTATTTCATCGAGCCTGCGGTTTGCATACCTACTGTATCATCAACAGGTCATGGACACGCAAGCTTAAACAGAATTCATTTTCAAGATGGGAAATTTAGTGCAGGCAGTATTTTAGCTGTTTGTACTCCCCTAAAAGAATCTAGTTTAAATGCAGAATTTCTATATTATTATTTATCCTTTTTTAAAGATTCTATTCTTGTACCTTTAATGCAAGGCAGTGCGAACGTTACTCTAAAAATTAGTGATTTAAAAAATATTGAAATTCCTCTACCCTCATTTAATGATCAGATATTTTTAATAAATAAGTTTAAAGAATACATTGAGAAAAATGAATTACTTAAATCTGAACTCCAACACCAATGCGATTTAATAAAAAAACTTCGTAAAAGTATTTTGCAAGATGCGGTGCAGGGAGAAATAGTAAAACAAGATCCAAAAGATGAGAAAACCTCTATCTTAATTGAGAAAATAAAAAAGGAAAAGCAAAAATTAATCGACTCTAAAAAGACAAAAGATAAATTTCCGTTACATAAAAACTCAAAAGAATACCCGCCATATGAAATACCTAATAATTGGCAATGGGTTCGTTTCTGGGATATAGCTTGGTGCTATAGAGGGCATAACCCTCCAAAAACTAATTTCATTAAAGAATCTAAAAATGGTTACATACGATTTATTCAAATAACTGATTTCAAAACTGATACACAAGCTGTATATGTACCAATAAATAAACAACTAAAGTTGGTCCATAAAGGTGAAATTGTTATGGCTGCTTACCGACATATAGGTAAACTCTCAAGAAATATGGAAGGAGCTTTTAATGTGGCATTATGCAAAATAAACAATATTGAGCCTTTTAATAGAGATTATTTAGAACTAGTAATTAAAACAGATCTTGTTACAGGGGAATTACTAGCTGCTTCTGAAAGAGGTCATATTCCATCAATGCATTCTGAACATCTATTATCATTGTGGGTTCCAGTACCTCCCCTTTCCGAACAAGAGCGTATTGTAGCCAAAGTACAAGAGTTAATGCAAACCTGTGATGCATTAGAAAAAGAAATAGAACAATCAAAAATACAGGTTCAACACTTAACGCAAAGTGTGTTGAGGGAGGCGTTTGAAGGGAAGTAATAATGAAAGTGCTGGAAAAAGTATGAGTGAAAAAATTAACATAAAATTATTGAAGTTAAAATGAGTGCAACTCATGCAAAGTCACATGGCGATAAAATGGAGCGCATTGGTGCAATTCTTGGAGTAGTATTACTTCTGATTGTCTTAATTTACACTTATTTTAATAGAACTGTACAGGAATGGTTTAATTATGCGGTATACATTGGACTTTTTGTATTCGTCATTATAACAACAATTATCATTTATAATATAATCCAACATGGTTTTTCAAAATCTAGCTGGAAAACAATTGGATTGTTTTTATCACTTCCATTACTATCTCTTACGGGCGGTTTTTCTTACTACGCATTCGGCGTCGGAATTAAAGACTTATTTCTCTGGTTAATCTCAACATCACACACAATTAGCGGGTCAATTGTTTATACTATTTTACTTTGTTTGGCGATTGGTATTATTTTGTTTTTCTTCAGATTAAAACGTCGTGTTATATATGGATTTGTGGAAACCGTTACAGGTTTAATAGTTGCTGGACATAGAGTCTATAGTAATTTTGAAATTGATATTCAAAACCCAGATTTTTATTTAGCAATTCTTACAGCAGGTATTTTTCTTGTGGTTAGGGGAATTGATAATATGCATCAAGGTTGGATAACTAATCCAAAAGATCCGTGGGCGGTGAAAATTTATTCTAAATTTTTCCGGAAAGAAAGGATATAACACCCTACCCTCTTCTATAAACATTATCCCGATGATAGGATAAGTAAGCTATTTGAGAATCGTTGAACACCCCGACATTACCTAACGGGATTTTCCAAGTTCCAGCTATTTTGCTAATTGCTCTATTTGTAAGCAACACATCCCCATCATCAGTAAAACTCATCCAGCCTTTATCAAAAAGTTTATCAATATGGGGGCTAAGTAAAAGGGATCTTTGTAGATTCACTTGGCAACAGGTTCAGGCTGCCAACAACCGTTGAATTACAACCTTTGGCTTATGTAAAAATAAACGCTAAATATGTTAGTGGAATCCCGACGCTACCAGCCATGACGATCGATTTTATGCCAATGAATAATCCACTTGGCGAGTATACCTACATTAATCAAACAAGCGATGTGGTGATCATTGGCGCTGTGGATCCTCGCGTTAAATATTTTAATTATAGAACTTCTGTCGGCTCATACTCCATGGCTATTAATCTTGTTGGGCACGATACCGCCAACGTACATATCTATTTTTAAAAAGGTCACTAAATTTTTGTTCGCAAGAAAGTGTGCAAGCTAATTCCTGCATTAAACCTCACCCACTAAAGATATCCTTGTATTTTTATTTACCTTATTGTTTTGTCTGCCTACTCCCGATCCGCCGCGGCGGACTATCGGGACTTTCGGTAGGGAGGGTTAAGTTTTTTTAATAATGCTATATTTCATAGCAAGGGTTTGTTATTTCCGGTTGTAGTTTTGTTCAATATGAAAAAAGAATTAATAAATGAACTCTTCATTCAGTTTGAAGAGGCAAAAAAGGTTCAAGAAACTATTGAATTTTGGAGTGCACGTGATATGCAGCACATATTCGGTTATCAAAAGTGGGATAACTTTATTAAAGTAATTGACAAGGCAAAAGATGCTTGTAGTCAGAGCGGTATCGAAATTTCGGATCATTTTGCCGATTCCGGGAAAATGATAGAGCTTGCTAAAGGAGCTCAGCGAAAGATAGATGACCTACTTCTTACACGTTATGCTTGCTATCTTATTGCTCAAAACGGCGATGCTTCTAAAGCAGAAATTGCCTTTGCGCAAACTTATTTTGCCGTACAAACCCGTAAACAAGAAATTATTGAGCAGAGGCTGATCGATGTAGCTCGTGTTTACGCACGCGAAAAATTAAGTAAATCTGAGAAAAAATTAAGCGGGATCTTATATGAACGCGGCGTTGATGATAAGGGATTTGCCATTATTCGTTCCAAAGGCGATCAGATCCTGTTTGGTGGATATACCACACAAATGATGAAGGAAAAACTAGGTGTGCCCGAAGGAAAACCACTTGCTGATCATCTTTCAACTTTAGCCATTAAAGCCAAAGACTTTGCAAATGAATTAACGAGTCATAACGTAGTAGAAAAAGATCTAAAAGCAACGGATAAAATTTCAGGTGAGCATGTAGAAAATAACCGCGCTGTAAGAAAAATGCTTGCGGAACGTGGTGTGAAACCGGAAGATCTTCCTGCGGGTGAGGACACGCAAAAACTAAAGCGAAAATTGGAAAGCGAAAAGAAAAAACTCTTAAAAGAAGGGAAAAAGAAAATGAAAAAATAGCGCTTAGCAATTATTCGAAAATTTAGAATAGTTCAAATCTCATCCTTGCAATTTTATTTACCTTATTGTTTTGTCTGCCTACTCCCGATTTGCCGCGGTGGGCTATCGGGGCTTTCGGCAGAAACAACAAACCATTTTGTTGATATCACCAAAATGGTTGAGATCGGCAGTAGTATTACCCAATACGCAACTTATTCTTCACATACTTTACTTCCTTTTCCCGCATTACCATATCATTCTGCAATTCGTATTCTTTTTCTTTTTCAAGTAATTTGTACCAGCTTAAAGCGGGTATGGTTTTATTAGAGTGAATTTCTAAACGTATAATTGTTTTTTCGCTAGGATAACGGTGCTTATTTAATAATTGACTAAGTTCGGTTTCATCAATATTAATATCCGAAGCAAATTTTTTATTTATAGTATATTTTAATTTAATATAAGATCGTAAAAAGTATGCAAAGGTTAAATTGCTATCATACGTAGAAGAACTTGCATAATCCTCCATCTGGTATCGTAATTGTAAAACGCTAGCCAGTAATTTCGTTTCTTCTGTAGTATTTTTTCTGACTTTAGTTCTAGCTTCTGCCAATTGTTTTTTTGCTTCTGCCTTTTGCTTATCAGTTAATGTATTCCTAAACACAAAAGATTCTGCGAGTTCGCTTGGCGTGTACTTTTTATTTAATTTGTTTGTTTTCATACGTTATTGTCTCTTAAAAGTTTTAATAATGAACTACCTTCTAAAAACACTTGATATCCCGCATCAAGCATTCGGTATTTTTTCATATAGTGCGACTTCAAAATGTCTTTAGGTACTAACGAAACACATCCTCTTATTCCATGTAGTTTTAAAATTTCGCGACATGCAAATGCTATCAAATTTCCTGCAATTCCTTCGTATTCCTTTCCTTTACCCCTGTTCTCTTTAGATACTGCTAACAAATTGATCTGAACTCTTTCTTCCTCTTTAATATACACTAAAGACATCACACCCAAAATATCATCGCTCCCTTCAATTCGCAATTTATAAACCCAATTCCCCTTTTCTACTTTCCAGTTAAACCAGTAACGCTTTTTTGTAATTAATTTAAAATCCTCAGGGTTCACAAGCTCAACAAACACAGGCTTAGTTATGCCGGTTTTAAGGTGTGTTATGTGCATATACAAAGATAACAAATATTTACAAAAAACGTAAACTATTTACATATTTTATAAATTATTTACAAAATATGTAAATAGTTATAAACCAAACACATCCGCTTTGTCCGCTAATTGCGGACAAAGAGTATCCTGATAATTCCATTCTGCCGCGTGAGGGTCCCGATAATTATCGGGAGAGCCATTGTTTGAGCTCCTTTTTTATCGTGTGTAATTCCATTAAGATAAAAAGGGCGAGTGGTCCTTCGACATCCCGATAGCTATCGGGACAGGATAAACTCCAGCCCGACGGCGACCGAACTTCCAGCTTGTATGGAGTGAGCGTTGCCGGCACGCCCAAATAATTTTCCGTGATTATAATCCTCCGTCGTGGCGCTTCGCTCGTGTTTCAGTATCCTGTACTCCAACTTTCCAACCTCTTTCCGAAGTACCATCTTCCTTTGAATACAAATCTTCATCCGGAGACGCGTGCGCAGGCTTGGCGCTTCGTGATAGGAGCGTTGCCCGTGCGTAGAATTGAAGCGCCTTGACTTTTTTGTTTCTTTTTGTGTCAAGACAAAAAGAAAGAGATAAGAATTTTGGTTCTTTTTTAAAAAGAACATTAGTTTAAAATCCCAATTATTTTGCTGAAATTAGATGCTCTTGAAAAAAACACTTTTCATACTTGCACTTTTATCTGCCTTGTGCACTAAAGCCCAAAACATCGATTCCTTAAAACTCGCTGCGCAAAATGCGCCTATGGATACCTCAAAGATAAGTATGTACGCCTTACTTACTAATTTGTGCGAGGTAAAAGATATTGCCCTTTATGCTAAACTGGCCATTGCCTACGCCGATGAGATCACAAAAATACCCGGACACTCTGAGGCTTTTACTAAAAAATTACTGCACGACAAAGCCAGCGCCCTTAGTAACCTGGGTTATTTTTACGATAGTTACGGAAATACACTAGAGGCTCTGGATGCTTATCAAGAAAGCATAGTGATGCTTGAAAAAGCCGGCGACGAAAAAGAAGTGAGCTATATATTATCAAATATGGCCCTGGTGTACAATGCTCAACAAAATTATGATAAATCAGAAGAATATTATAACAAGGCTCTGCAATTGAATTTAAAACTGGGCGATAAAGCCGGCGTGGCTTCAACCTTGTATAACCTGGGTAATATGTACTTTTCGCAAAAGAAATTTAAATTAGCCGAACCCTATTTCCATCGCTCTCTACTGTATGCTCGCGAAGCAAAGTATGATGCTATCCTGGGGCAATGCCTTACCATACTTAGCACAACCATGCTTCAGAAAAACAAAATGGATAGTGCACAAATATATGCACAAGAAGCCTTGCAAATTGGCAGGCAAACAAAAACCTTATTGGCAAAAATAAATGGTTACGTGTGCATTGCACAGCTTTGTAAAGTGCAAAAAAAATACGATAAAGCTTTGTACTTTTTAGATTCGGCTTATGTATTAGGTAAGGACGAGAACCTTGGCACACAATCGCGAACCGAAAGAGAATATTATTATATCTACAAAGAAAAGAACGATCATAAGAACGCGCTGGAACATTATATAAAAATGAAACTATTGGATGATAGCATGAGTAATGATAGATCGCGACAAGCCAGTTTAAAGAACCAATTAAAATTTGATTTTGAGTTAAAAGAAGCTGCGCTGCAAGAACAACAAGAGCGCGAACGATTGGTAGCCAAAAACACGGAGCATGTACAACAACTCATTATTGCCGGGGTTGTGGCAGGTTTGGTACTGGTGATAATTTTTGCCTTCTCTATTTTTAGAAGTTTACAAAAAAATCGCGAGGCCAATAAGATCATTACCGCGCAAAAAGAGGAAATGCAAGAGAAAAATTTTATTATTGAAGAAAAACAAAAAGAGATCATCGACAGCATCAACTACGCCAAACGCATTCAATACACCTTGTTGGCACACGAGGAATTTCTACACGCACATTTACACGAACATTTTGTGTACTTTGATCCGAAAGACATTGTGAGCGGCGATTTTTATTGGGCCGTGCAACACGATGATAAATTTTATTTAGCAGTTTGCGATAGCACAGGTCACGGTGTGCCGGGGGCTTTTATGAGTTTGCTCAACATTGGTTTTTTAAGCGAGGCCATTAACGAAAAAAATATCCTCGAGCCACATAAAGTTTTTGAGCATGTGCGCGAACGCCTCATAGCCAACGTAAGTAAAGAAGGACAAAGAGATGGCTTTGACGGGATACTGATGTGTTTTGAACGATCAAAAAATAAGATCACCTATGCCGCCGCAAATAACACACCACTCGTTGTAAAGAACGGTACACTTATCGAACTACCTTCTGATCGCATGCCTGTTGGTATTGGCGAGAAAAAAGACAAGTTTAAATTGTACACTATAGATCTTGAAAAAGGCGATCTGCTGTATTTGTTCACCGATGGTTACGCCGATCAGTTTGGCGGACCAAAAGGTAAAAAATTCATGAGTAAGCGTTTGAATGAGAAATTACTTTCAATTAGCTCTTCTTCATTGAACGATCAACACAGTCAACTCAAAAAAAGTTTTGAAGAATGGAAGGGTGATCTGGAACAGGTGGATGATGTGTGTGTGATTGGGATCATGCTTTAGAGACTTTTATCCGCATAAGAAATCAGTGATTTTTTAACTCGCAGTGATTTTAATCCTCCGTCGCTCCGCGACACCTCCTTTAAAAAGGAGGATAAGCCCCCGGCAATACGGTAAAAAAAACATTTTCCCTTGGGTAAATACTATTGCTGCAACTTATTAAATCCTTTACCGTAGGTTAAGCGTTTCCAAAGCCATTCGAGTGGTCCCATTTGGAAATAGCGCAAGTAAATAGTACTGTAAGTAATTTGGATGATCCAAATGCAAACAACAAATGCTAATAATCCTTTTGCTTGGAACTCGCCAAAATAACCCAAACCAAAACCAAAAAAGAACAAAGAGCTTAAAACAGTTTGCATAATGTAATTAGTGAGTGCCATGCGGCCAACGTTGGCAAATAAATTCAAGAATTTTTTTAGCGCTTGCATTTGTGCGAGTAAATAAATTAAAGATGCATAACCAATTGTACTTAACAAACGGCCGCTCTGTTCAAAATACACAATGCTAAAATTGCGCCAGCTATAGCAATACCACAACTCGGCCTGGCTTCGCACTTGCAATTTCATGAATAGGGCTATAAGACCCAAACCAACAGGTATGCCAATGCCTGCCATTAACCAATAGGTTCGGCGGCGCAATCGCCCACTAAAAAAACCGAATTTAAACAAGGCCATGCCTAACATAATGGTTCCAAAGCTCTCGCCAAAAATGGTAAAGAAAATTTGGGAGTGATACTCGTACGTTTCTTCTCCGTGCTTTTCTAAAATATCCAAATAACCTGCTCTATGAACTTCATTGCGCTCGGCAATATCTTTATTGATCAGCTTCATGCAGGTATCAGAAAAAGGATAATGAAATCCTAACACATTCACTTCCCAATCGTCGTGCGATTTTTTTTCTTCCTTGCTTACCGTTTTACCTTTTTGTATCAATGCCTCCACGCGTTTGTATTCCAAGGCCTTTTCTTTGTTCTCGCTAAAAGTTCTTCCTCCTATGTAACTATAGATCCCTAAACTTAAAATGGCCAACATAAGCATATAACGCACACGCAAATTGCGGAACGCATAAATAAAAATGCCACATAAAGCATATTCAAATAATACATCGCCGGTCCATAATAATAGATATGAATCTATCATTCCAAATAATAATAACCACATCATTCGCCTGAAATACGCATCTGCTACTTGTATGGAATTTGTTTTTTTGTTCTCTATGAACAGCATAAGCCCTGCCCCAAATAATAAGGTAAAAAGACCACGCATTCGTCCATCCCCAAACAACATTGCGGTTTTATAAATAAAGCCATTGGTAGTTAATTTACCGGCTACGGTATCGCCCCAAAACAAATAAAATTCATGCGTACTGAAGGCCGGAATGTTCATGAGCAAAATACCAAGTACTGCAATGCCACGCATAACGTCCATTGAGAAATTGCGTTGCTTAGGTTCTATATTCTTTAAAAGAAGGGTGTTGTTCATTTGTTTAAATATACGGAAATGTTTGTTTTTTATTGCCAAAGGCGCAAAGATAATTACCTTTACTCCATGCCTATCACCAAACAACAACCCGCCGAAATTACCGAAGCCGCGCTTGCCGAAGAAGTAAAAACTTTACAAAGCGAAGAACGCCAAACTATTGTACATTGTGTGTGCAGTACCGAGGGCGCCGAAGCTTATCGCATTTGGCCAAGTACATTTTTAATTGAACATGGCAGTACGCGTCAGGCAAAATTATTGCAAGCATATAATATTTCTTTAGCGCCAACATGGACACTCAACGATGGCCGCGGATTCACACTTATTTTTGAAGGCTTAAGTAAAAATTGTACAACCTTCGATCTCCGCGAGATCATTCCACAAGATGGAGGATTTGAGGTATTCAATATTGAACGAAATAAAACGGATGTTTATTCGGTGAGTTTCTAATGGCTTTTTTAACCACGGAGTACATAGAGTTTTTTCACGGAGAAACATAAAGAAAAACTGTATTTACTAATTAGGCGTCTAGTGAGCTCCGTGTTTCTCTATGTAAACCTCTATGAGCACCTTAGGTGCCTCAGTGGTTAAAAAAACCTTAAAAACAAAACCCCCGCCTTTTACAACGGGGGTTCGACATACATTGCCCTGCTTAAAGACAACTGTTTGATATGTTGACACTAAATTTTTTCGAATTGGGTATAATTAATTCCCATCATAAATTCGTTAGAGTAATAAGAAGTATTTCCACTCACTAATTTCAATCGGCATTTTGTAATATGATCGCCGCAGTGCATAATGTTTTTTGTAAAAGCATAATGTTGTGGCGGAAGTTTAATGGCGCAGGTACTTTCTTTTTCCGAATCTTGAGAGATATACTCAATAGCTTCCCAAGTATTTTTGCTACTCAAAGCTTCTATCACCATATTTAATTTTCCATTCTTCGTTTCAAGTTCAACTCCATTATAAGTAGCCTCATTAATAATATACACCGGCGATCCTTGCACAAGTGTCATTCCCGTTCTTAAACTCACTCCTATTTCATTTTGCGTATCTACAATAATTCTTAGTCCCCCATTTTTAAAATATTCAGGATCTTTTGCACTTGCTTTTCCGCCGCAAGTCTCAAAACCTAACTTAGGACAATTGGCTAAATTTAATGTATCGCCAAATTTTTCTACACGATCAACGGTATGCACCGCTTTCATCATAAAATTAGGTGCTAAACATATAGGTGCATCTTTTCCTTTATTAATGATCACAGGCACTTTAAATAAGCGTTGCGATTTGTGTTTAAATGATACCAGCATTAACGAGAAGCATGAACACAGGATCACTAGCATATAGCTTAGTAAAACTGTTGTGTTTGGATAGCGTTTCATAACCTTGAGTTTTAAATTAGTGTTAGTTCTTGTTAATTTGTACTATAAATTTGCGCGATGGTTACGCGATTTTGGCCTGTTCTTTTTAAAGTACATGTATGGCTTTATATATGGTTATTAATTGGGATTAATTGGTATAATTCGTTTTTGGAGTTGTAGATACAGGTGGAAATACCGTCAACAATGGGTAGTGATGAGTGAGATCAATTCTAGAGGCTTTTAACCATAGAGAACATAGAGGTCTGCATAGAGGTTCACGGAGAAAAGCTGTGTTTAATTAGGCGTTTTTGAGCTCTATGTTTCTCTATGTAAACCTCTATGTGCCTCCGTGGTTAAAAAAGGACGGCTTAACTTAAAATAACACCTCCCCTCAAACCCCCGCCCCGCCTGGGCTCCCCCTAATCTGCAATCTGTCAATCTGCCAATCTGCATTCCCAATTACATTATTTGGCTTTTCCTTCCCCCCTTTCCCCTCTAATTTCGTTTATGGAATCCGGCGCTTTAAACATCTTAATTTAAAACAACCACCATGCGTTATTTAATAGCCCCTTTTTTAGCCTTATTTGTTCAAACCACAAGCGCGCAATGCTTTGTAAATGGCGATTTTGAGAATCATAAAGTTTCTCACGATGAAATAAATTTATCTAATACCGCTTTTAATAGTATGATGAACGGCGTTACCGCTTTTGGATCGTACGGCGATGTAGATATTATAAGGTCGAGTGATTATGGAGGAGCCGGTGCACAAAGTAAAAATTGGTACATTGCTTTAACCGGTGGTGGAACAGATATTGTTGCTATAGAATTAACGGCAGCTTTAACGCAAGGAAAAAAATATACTATTTCTTTTTATGATAGAGCCGCTTCGGGTTATAATGCTACACCAATTCAATTAGGAATTTCTACAAATAATAGTTCATTAGGATCTGTTGCCTATACATTTAAAGAAACAGCGGTAAATAATGTATGGACACGCCGCGAGTGCAGTTTTATTGCGCCCATAAGCGGAAAATATTTAACCGTTCAAATGCCCGAAGGAAGTATTCAAACCTGGGTGAACATTGATAATTTTAAATTCGGAAATTCGGTTTGCGATAGTACGCGACGAGAAGATATTGTAATTGTAAATGATATTAAAAAAGATAGCGTTGAACATAAAGAGATCATAAAAGATATTGTAGATGTTCCCGATACTACTACAGCCATTATAGCAGAAAAGAAATTCGTGAAATTCAACAAACGTAAATGTAACGGACGTCGCTACAAAGTGCAACAAAGTATTAATGTGGAAAGCAATACCGTAAAAGTTCAAGTATACGATAAGAACCGTGTGGATGGTGATATTATTTCCATTTATTTGAATGGTGAAGTATTGATAGAGAATTTAGAAGTAACCAAAGAGAAAAAAGAAATTGTTTTGAATTTACATGTTGGTTCAAATACATTAGTAATGTATGCTCTTAACGCAGGACGTATACCTCCCAACACCGCTGCCATAGCGGTAAACAACAAGGGTAAATATAAGATCTCAACTTTAGTTTCTGATTTTAAAACTAGCGGTGCTTTAGAATTGGTTTATGATCCTGATGGCTTATCTATGCGGTAACGTAATGGAACGCGGATGACGCGGATTGCTTATGATTTAATATGATTTCTTAAGGATAACTTCAAAAGACATTTAATTATTTGGGCGTGCCGGCAACACTCACGCCATATACGCTTGAAGTTCGGTTGCCGTCGGGCTTTTCGCTACAATCTTTTTGCAGGAAACACGCTGGAAGCAAAAAGGATTTTCGCTACAATCCCTCACGCGGCAGTTTGGAAAGTTGCAACCGAAATCCCTTCAGGTGAAGACAGATTTGCCGTAGGCAAATCCTCCGCTTCGCGCTCTTCTACGTCTAGCTACGTCTCGTGATCCACTTTTAATCTCCGTGTCTCCGCGCCTCCGTGGCTAATAATAAAACAATTAATCTCCGTTTAAATGCTTCGCCAAACAATACCCCATACTAAAACACCCTTGTAAAAGGTAACCACCGGTTGGTGCATCCCAATCCAACATTTCGCCAATGCAATAATTATTGAGGAGTTTTTTTAATTGGAAATTTGTATCGATCTCGTTCAACGAAATTCCTCCAACCGTTGAAATAGCATCATCTATAGGGGCTGCAGACGTAAGTGTTATTGGAAGAACTTTTATTTTTTGAGCAAGGATCTCCAAATTCGTAAAATCATCTTTACTGAGTATCGTTTTTAAAAGTTCTATCTGTGTTTCATCAAAACTTAATCTGTCGATCAGTAATTTTTTGATCGTGCGATTACCCCTTGCTCTGAACTTATCTTTTATTTGTTCTACCGTAAGAGATGGTTTAAGATCTAAATTTACCTTAGCAAATCCTTCTTTATTCAAATGTGTTCTTATTTCCGGACTCAAGGCATAAATAGCACCTCCCTCTAAACCAAATTTCGTTATTACTAATTCGCCATTTCTTTCTTTGGCATCACATTTTACAGAAATATTCTTTAATGATCTTCCTTCAGCTACAGAAATAAATTCCTCTTTCCATTTAACTTCATACGCGCAATTGGATGCTTGAAATGGAATGATGTCAATTCCTTTTTCGGAAAAATAATTTGTCCATGCCCCATCCGATCCTGTTACCTTCCAACTCGCTCCTCCCAAGGCAAAAATGGTGATGTCGGCTTTTATTTCAGGATCATCAAATCCTTTCCATCTTTGATTTGTTTTGATATCCACATTCTTTTTCTTGAGTTCATTTAAAATAGCATTTAGTACATCAATGGGTTTTATTCCTTCAATAGGGAATATTCGCTTGCTGCTTCCAACAAATGTTTCTATTCCGATCCTATTAAACCAATCGCGAAGATCAGTATTGGTGAAAGAAGTGATGATGTTCTTAAAAAATTCGCTTGGTGTGTATCGTGAAATAAATTTTTCTACTTCTTCAGAGTGCGTTAAATTAAATCCTCCATCGCCCGCCACTAAAAATTTTCGTCCAACTGCCGAATTGCTTTCGTAAATAATAACATTAAATTTTGTCTCGTCAAGTTGAGCCGCCAGCATTAAAGCCGATGGTCCGCCCCCTATAATAGCAATTGATCGTTTCATTGCTCAAAAGTAGGTAAAAGAGATCATATACGAAGACCAATGATGCAAACGTCATCTACTTGCTCCAAGTTTCCTTTCCACGTCTGAAATGTTTGCTGAAGTATTTTCTTTTGTTCGCTTAATGGTTTTGAGCTATTTTCTAATAATAATTCGTTAAGTTGTTTGTACTTGAATTTCTTTCCCTTAGCTCCACCAAACTGATCGGCGTATCCATCTGTATAAATATAAAGCGTATCGCCGTCTTGTAATTGAGTTTCGTGATTGGTAAAATCGCTTCCCTTCTCTCCTTTTCCAACCGGCATGCGATCGGCGTCTAGGATCGTGAATTCATTAGTTCTTATGATAACAGGCGCATTATTAGCCGCAGCATAGCTTACTTTTTTAGTGGTCTTATCAAAGCAAACTAAAATACCATCAAATCCATCGCGTTGTCCATCTCGCGAAACAGTTTCTATCAAACGTTCACGAACATAATTAAAGATCTCATTTGGTTTTAGGATATTCTTTTCTTTGATGGCCTCACTTAAAAATCCAATGTTGAGCAAACTCATAAAAGCTCCGGGAACCCCGTGACCTGTGCTATCGCAAACAGCCAAATAGAATTTACTTCCATGCTTCGCGGCCCAATAAAAATCACCGCTCACAATATCCTTGGGATCAAAATACACAAAATGCTCAGGTAAATTCTCCTTCAAAAATTCATCATGGGCCAAAAGTGTGTACTGAATTCGTTTGGCATAATTGATACTATCCAGGATCTCTAATTGTTTTTCTTCCACCAAACCTTTTTGTTCTTCTACTTCCTTTTTTTGCTGACTAATAATGATATTAGCTTTTTTATTTTGTTGCAGACTTCTAAAAATAAAAATAGAAAATACCAAAACCAGTAATAATCCTGCAATTACACTGTAGATAATTGCTTTCTGAATACGATCCTTATTTTCGGCAATAATGCGTTCTTTATCTCTTTGCACTTTTAAAATTGCTTCCTTTTGCTCAAAATCAACTTTAAATTGATTCTTCATACTTTCTTTTCTGCTTTTATCATTACTAATTGTATCTCTATATGCAATAAACAGCTTATAATGAGTCAAACTTTCTTTATGATCACCTAAAGCTGCACATATTTCGGCCATATGATTTTCTGCATCTCTTAATTGCTCCGGAAATTTATACTGTTTTCCTAATGTGATAGCCGTGTCTAAATATGTTTTTGCTAATTTATAATTCTTCAATACTTTATAGGCATTGCCTGCCGAAACGTAGGTGCTCGTTTTTGCAAATTCATCGTCAATATCTCTGCTTAATTTTAAACTTCGCATACAGTACTCAAGGGCTTTGTCGGATCTATTTTCAAGTAGCAATACAGTTGTTAAACTATTAAGCACACCAACAATTCCCGACACATTATTTAATTCTTCGTACATCTCTAAGCTTCGCGAATAATATTGGTGTGTTCGGTTAAGATCTCCCTTTCGGAAATACAACATCCCCATATTATGAATGGTATTGGCCGCACCAAACTTATCATTCATCTTCAGCATCGCATTTAAGGCTTTAGTGTATGCATCGGTCGATCGTTCAACATCACCTTGCGAATCATACACGTAAGCCATATTCGATAAAATATATGCCATCTCCTTTTCTTGTCCCAATTCGGTAAAAATGGTCAAACTTTTTTGGTAATAATCCAATGCGGTCACCACATTACCCTGAGTATCGTAAAAATAACCGAAATTGCTTAATACCATAGCCTTATAACTCATCACGGCTTTCTTTGTTCCGGGTGACAGATCATTCTTTAATAACTCTTCGGCTAATTGCGAAGCAGGCTCCACATATTTCTTTATTTCTTTTACATCGCAAATATTGCTTAGGTAAGCGAGGCAATGAAGTTTTACGGAATCTTCGGTAGTTGTATTCAAGATGCGCTCAAGCGAATCCACTAATCGTTTTTGCGCCGACCCAACAAGAGCGAAAACTAAAAAAAAGAAAATAAAGTATTTATAATTGATCTTTGGCATGAAATGGTCGAATAAAAATAAGACTTTATTTCTTATCTCGAATGAACAGGTATAAATAAAAATGGTCCCTCTTTCGAGAGACCATTTTTTTGATTTCATCTATTCTGATCTAGTAGTCTTCTCTTACTACGATCACATACCCTGTTTTAGAATGTTTCTTATTATCGTATGTTGTATAATTGATCACATAAGTATACGATTCATTTTTTACGATCTCTCCTCTATAAGTTCCATCCCATCCTGTTTTCTGATCGGTTGTTGTGAATATTCTATGCTCCCATCTGTCGATGATGATCATCTCAAATTTAATAATGCCTTCACCGTATACTAAGAACAGATCGTTAAGCCCATCGTAGTTCGGTGTAAATGAATTTGGAATGAAAATAGGATAATCATTAGTGATCTCTATCCAAACCTCATCATCGGCAATACAACCAAATTCGTTGGTGCTTTGTGCGTGATACACACCGCTGCGTGTTGCAGTAATTTGCGTACTTGGACAAACTTTACAAATAATATTATCGCCAAATACCCAAGTAATTGTTCCGCTTCCCTTGGCATTCAAGAACATCATCTCATCGGAATTATAGGTCATGTCAGGACCGGCATACACCGTTGGTTGAGGCGTAACTTTTACTAATACAGTTGCAGTTTGCCCGCAGAAACCTCCATCCGATACCGTTACAGTATAAATGGTTGTTGTTTTTGGTTGTGCGTATGGCGAAGCAATATATTGATTATTTAATCCATCACCCGGGATCCAACGATATGTATTACTTCCTTCAGCTTTTAACTTGGTTGAATTTCCTTCACAAATTGTTGTGCTATAACTTACGGCAGGTGTTATGGTTGGAACAACTTCCACTAAGATCTCTTTAGTGAACGGACAAGCCGATGGTCCATTTGAATTAAATCCGGTGATGGTATAATTCATATTAGCCGTTGGTGTAACCACCATGCTTGTAGTATTTGTTGTTGTATTACTTGCAAGTATTGTTGAATCGGAAGTTGGATGCCATAAATAACCTTGACAACCTGATACGATGATCATGGCGCTTCCACCTTTACAAATTTTATTGTTGGTGGTCATTAAATTCAATATTGGACGAGGAGATACGCCTACCGTAACTGTTACAGAAGATGTACATATGCCATTACTTCCCATAAGTGTATAAGTGATAGACTGCGGAGGAGTGGAAACAACTAAATTTCCGCTCGCAGTATTCAATCCTGTTGTTGGCGACCATGTGTATGAGTCAGCTCCATTACCAATAAGATTTACTTTATCGCCTAAACAAATTGCAGTCTTAGAGGATATAGCTTGAAGATTTGGTAATGCAATAACAGAAACCTGGCGCACCGCACTTGATGTACACGTTGCTGCTTCACCAACTACTATATAATTCATTGTAACTACCGGATTCACGATCACAAAATTACCATTTAGTGTGTTGATGCTTACCGCGGGACTCCAGGTATAATTTGTAGCGCCAAACGCTGTTAAGCCAATGGCTGTGCCTGCGCAAATAGTTGGCGTTACAGGCGAGATAACTATCACAGGATTTGGAACAACCGTTACAGTTCCTGTTTGTGTTGTACTATTACAATTTAAACTTGTTCCTATCACACTGTAAACAGTTGTAACACTTGGATTAGCAATGACTGAACTTCCGGTAGTTTGATTCAGCGTATTTCCAGGTGCCCATACATACGTTGTTGCGCCATTGGCATTTAATGTAGCGTTTGTTCCAAAACACATACTTGCCGATGTTACCGCAATTACGGGATTAGGAATTGCCAACACTGTAAAGCTTGCAACGTTTGTACAAGTTCCAACAGTACCAATTACGGTTCCTGAACCAATTGGTGTATTTGGAATTGCTGTTACAATTATATTTGGTCCTGAATTAGTATTATTACCAACTCCAGTAAATCCAATCCAATTATAAGTTGTTGCACCGTTCGCCGTCACATTTATTTGATTCACAGAGCCATTGAAATTGTTCATACACATGCTTCCATTACTTAAACCAATATTAATTATTGGCAATGGAACAACGGTTACAGTTTGCGCTGCCGTGTTTGTACATGTGGCAGCTTCACCAATTATTGAATATACTGTAGTTACAGTTGGATTTACTGTAACGTTAGCACCTGTTGTTGCTGTTATCGCAGAGTTTGGACTCCATGTATAATTTGTTGCTCCATTTGCAGTGAGGTTTATAGAATTTCCAAAACAAATGGTTGGTGTGTTTGGTGCAATGCTAACCGTAGGATTATTTACCACTGTTGCTGTTGCATTTTGTGTTTGCCCTTGACAACCAACGCTGCTTCCTATAATACTATATACGGTTGTAATGGTTGGACTAGCAATTACCATAGGACCATTAGCTGTATTTAATGTTGCACTTGGACTCCATGTATACGTTTGTGCATTGGCTGCAGTTAAACTTACACTTGTTCCTGCGCACATACTTCCACTTGTTGTTGCGATAATTGGATTTGCAATGGCGCTTAATGTAAATGTTGCAGAATTTGTACAAGTTCCATTTGCACCTACAACTGCCCCGGTAATAATTGGATTACCATTTGATGTTCCAATTATTTGCGAACCATTTAATGTATTGGTAGTAATACCTATTATAGCACTCCAAGTATAACTTGCCGCTCCATTTGCTGTTACCGAAACAGTATTTGGTGAACCGTTAAAGTTATTCATACAAAGTGTTGGACTACTTGGTACAATTGTAATTGTAGGAAGAGGTAGAACACTCACCGTTATATTTGCTACATGCGTACATGTGGCTTGCGAACCAAGTACTGCATACGTTGTTGTTACTGTTGGATTAGCCGTTGTATTTGCTCCAAGCGTTGTGGTTAATGCAATGTTCGGACTCCACGTATATGTTGTTGCGCCACTCGCCGTTAAGTTGATCGATTGATTCAAACAAATTACCGCAGGGTTTGGAAGAATAGTTACTGTTGGATTAATTACAACTGTAGCAGTTGCATTTTGTGTTTGACTGTTACATCCTACACTACTTCCAATGATACTATACACTGTTGTCACCGCAGGAGATGCAATAACACTTGGTCCGTTTGATGTGTTCAATGTTGCGCTTGGTGTCCATGTATATGTGGTAGCATTACTTGCTGTTAAGTTCACACTTGTTCCCGCACACATACTTCCACTTGTTGTTGCAATAGTTGGATTTGGCACAACAGTAATAGTATACACCGCTTGATTTGTACAAGATCCCGCAGTTCCTAAAACGGTCATTGTTACAACGATCGGAACCGAAGTTACAGGTGGTGTGATGACTAATGGATTACTGTTTAATGTTGGAGCACCCGAGAAACCTACAGGTAAAGTCCATACATAAGTTCCCGCACCGCTCGCTGTTAACGTAGTTGTATTTGGAGAACCATTGAAGTTTTGAGAACATAAAGTATTTGTTCCTGCAATACTTACAGTTGGTAAACCAATAACAGAAACCTGAACAGTTGCTAAATTTGTACACGTAGCTTGCGAACCAAGTATTGAATAGGTTGTTGTAATTGTAGGACTCGCCGTTGTATTTGGTCCGAGTGTTGTGGTTAATGCAATGTTCGGACTCCACGTATACGTTGTTGCACCGGCTGCAGTTAAGTTTATTGAACTTCCTAAACAGATCAATGCAGGGTTTGGAATTATGGTTACCGTTGGATTTGCAACAACCGTAACAGTTGAATTTTGTGTTTGACTCTTACATCCAACACTGCTTCCGATCACAGAATATACTGTAGTATTCGCAGGATTAGCAATTACAACAGGTCCAAGCGTTGTACTCAATGCCGTTGCAGGACTCCATGTATACGTTGTTGCATTACTTGCCGTTAATGTTACTTGTGTTCCTGCGCACATACTTGCAGAAGTAACCGCAATAGTTGGATTAGGATAAACTGTTATTTGATAAACAGCTAAACTTGTACAAGATCCTGCTGTACCTAAAACTGTCATGGTTGCAACCATAGAAGTAGAAGTTACCGGCGGCGTTAGAACAATTGGATTACTAATTAAGTTTGGCGTTGCCGAGAATCCAACAGGCAATGTCCACTGATATGTACTTGCACCATTGGCTGTAAGAGTTGTTGTATTTGGCGATCCGTTAAAGTTTTGCGAACAAATTGTATTTGTTCCTACAACTGCAACAGTTGGTAAACCTATTACAGAAACTTGTATGGTTGCAAGATTTGTACACGTTGCCTGCGAACCAA
Organism: Sphingobacteriaceae bacterium; assembly: GCA_023251775.1. GTDB lineage: Bacteria > Bacteroidota > Bacteroidia > B-17B0 > Aurantibacillaceae > Aurantibacillus. The sequence continues at coordinate 28,918 of JAHEYC010000033.1, forward strand.
GAACAGAATAAGTTATGGTAACGGTTGGATTAGCGGTTGTGTTTGGTCCCAATGTTGTAGTTAATGCAGTATTAGGACTCCACGTATATGTTGTGGCACCACTAGCAGTTAAATTGATAGAACTTCCTAAGCATATTAATGCAGGATTTGGATTTATTGTTACCGTAGGATTTGCAACAACTGTGACAGTTGAATTTTGTGTTTGACTTTTACATCCACCAATACTACTTCCGATAACAGAATATACTGTTGTGTTTGCCGGATTTGCAATAACAATAGGACCGAGTGTTGTGCTTAATGCAGTTGCAGGACTCCAAGTATACGTTGTAGCATTATTTGCTGTTAATGTAACTTGTGTTCCCGCGCACATGCTTGCGGAGTTAACAGTGATAGTTGGATTTGGGTAAACTGTTATTGTATACACAGCTTGATTCGTACATGCTCCAACTGTTCCAACAACAGTCATGGTTGCAACAAGCGATGTGGAAGTTGCGGGAGGACTTAATGTGATAGGATTACTGGTTAAATTTGGTAAAGCTGAAAAACCAACCGGTAATGTCCACTGATATGTATTACCTCCGGCTGCTGTTAGCACAACCGAATTTGGAGAAGCATTAAAGTTCTGCGAACACATGGTATTTGTTCCAACAATACTTACTGTTGGATTTGCGATCACCGAAACGTTTGCAACAGCACTATTGGTACAACCTTGTGCACTTGTTACAATTACTGTGTAATTTCCACTATGAGTTACTTGTGCATTTGCAAAACTTGGATTTTGAACAGGAGAGTTAAATGCGTTTGGTCCTGTCCACGCATAAGCTGTTCCGCCATTTGCGGTTAAAGTAAATGTGGATCCTACACAAGTTGTTGCACCGGTTACAGCAATAACCGGAAGTGGATTAATAGCAACTACAACATTGGATGTGTTTGTACAACCCGATGCGTTAGTTACTGTTACTATATAATTTCCGCCATTTACTAATTGTGCATTTGGTATAGTTGGATTTTGTGCATTACTTGAAAATACGTTTGGTCCTGTCCATGTATACGAACTAGCTGCAGGGTTTGCAAAAAGATTTAATTGCTGACCAATACAAACCGGTCCGTTACTTGTAGCGGTTACCGTTGGTTTAGCATTTACAACCACGTTAACTGTTCCTGTACTCTTACATCCACCTACGGCTGTAACGGTAACAACATATGGTCCCGCCATGTTTGTTGTACTATTGGCAATGACCGGATTTTGTGCGTTGCTTGTAAATGCGAGTGGACCTGTCCATGTATAACTTGCAGCAGCAGTTACTGTCAAATTTATTGAAGAGCCCGCACAATATGGGCCGGGATTTCCAACACTAATAGTTGGTGTTGCATTAACTGCAACAATTACTACTGCTTGAGCAGTACAACCTCCCGGACCTGTAACAGCAACTGTGTAACTACCCGCTTGCAGAGTGCTTGCGTTTGTAATTGTAGGATTTTGTAAACTGCTGATAAATGCGTTCGGACCTGTCCATGTATAAGATGTTGCAGCGTTCACTGTTAATGCAATGCTTCCACCTGTACACACAGGGCTATTACTATTTGGAAGAGGTGTAGGACTAGGACTTACCGTTAATAAAATTGTTGATGTTCCAACACAGTTCATTGTGTTTGTTCCGGAAACAGTATACGTTGTAGAAGTAGTTGGAGTAACTGTGATCATAGAACCTGTAACCGGTCCCGGTGTCCAAGTATAGGTTCCACCTGTACCAGCACCGCTTGCAGTTAATGTTACAGTTTGTCCCGAACAAATTGGATTTGGATTTGCAACCGGAACAACTGTTGGTTGTGTACAACAATTTGGAATTAATATAATACGACCTGTCCCTGCTTTAACTCCACCAACAGATGTTGGACCGATAATAGCTCCCGAAAAAAAGTTACTTCCACCTGCACCACTTGCACCTGCCCATGTACTAGGGCATCCTGTTCCACCTGTACAATTAGGACCTTGTCCGCCTGTTGCTGCACCACCAATACCACCTGCACATCCGGGGTTTGGACCAAATTGTAAATTTCCACCGCTAAGGTCGCCGCCTTTTCCACCAAGACCTAATGCACCTGCTGCACCAGCTTGTGGCGCTAAAGGACAACCACAACATGAAGGACCACCTGCACCACCGGCAACTTGCGAACCACCAAAGCCGGGTGATCCACCATAAGATCCACCGCCACCACCGCCATAGTATCCACCGCCGCCGCCGCCGCCGCAACCAGGAGAACAATTTAAAATTCTATCTCCACCGGTTCCACCGCCGCCGCCGCCAACTGCAACACGATTTGCTAATGCATAGGGTGCAACACGAATATCGGAACCACCACCTCCGCCACCGCCCCACGATGTGAGACATTGTGTTGGAAATTCTGCTGCATTAAAAGTATCAATACCACCGTTACCACCACCACCAAAACCACCTGCTTGAGAAACAACACCACCATTACCAACAGTTAATAAAAGAACTTGTCCTGCCACTACAGGTAAACTTCCGGTTACACGTCCACCTAATCCACCCAAAGAACTACCATTTACATTGGCCATACCTTGACCACCTTCTACAGTAAAACAAATTACAGTAACACCGGCCGGAACAGTATAGTTCACAGAAGCACCGGTGTAATTAAATGTTTGCCCTTGAAAATAATTGCTAATGGCAATTAAGATAAGAGTGGTGAGCGCGTAAATTTTTCTCATGTACAATGTGTATTAGAAATTATTTTATTCTAAGAAATAAATAGATCATTGTTTTGTAACATTAAAATTTGAGCCGTAGTAATCTTGAAGTTCAGTAATGGTTACTCCGTAGTCACTTAATTTTATGATAAGTTGTTTTGCTTCACCGCATTTTCCTGTTTTTGTTTCGTTGGCATTCAGCTCAATGGTTTGTAATTCGTCTTTGTAATGTTGCTTGTTATCTTTTGTAATTGGAGCGTGAAGCCACTCTGCTTTCACTTTATAATTATTTGTATTGATCAATTCCAATAGCATCACATCTTCATTATTACACTTGGTGATCATAGCGTTTGCTTTTACACCTTGATGCGCAACTGTTCCATGAATGCTTATAAGAACAGGAAACCATTTTTCGTGTTCGTGCGATTGCGCGTTGGAAAGCGTAACCGAAAAAATAAATAGTATCGAAAAGAATAAATTTTTAAGCCTCATAGAATGGTGGTTTGATCATATTAAGTTAAGCAATTTATGGCGTAAAGTCAATACCAACTTTTACACAGTAACGACCTCATAAACAAGGAGTTCTTGTAGTACTTATTTAGATTTCATGGTCAAACAAGGGAGGGAATTTTTTCGTCTTTAATAAGACGTCATTCGTCAACAAAATACTGATATCCGTATAAATCTAAAGTGTTTAGATTTTATGCGTGGTGACATTTTTTTAGGAGAAATTATCGCGCACAAAACTCAGAAAAAATAAAAAGGTTAATAAGTAGAGGGCTTAGTATGCGTTATAATCTAATACCAATGACACAAATATCATCTACTTGTTCAAATTCACCTTTCCAATCAACGATCGCTTTTTGAATGATGTCTTTTTGTTTTTTCATTGGCAGGTTAGCATTGCCTAGCAGCATCTCGTTCAATTGTTTGTATTTGAATTTTTTTCCTTTTGGTCCGCCAAACTGATCGGCGTATCCATCGGTATACAAATAAATGGCGTTTCCTTTTTTTGCATTTATGATATGAAGTGAGAACTGTTCTTCCTTTTCTCCTTTGCCTATTGGCATTTTACTAAATGGAAGTTCTTCTAATGTTCCATCATTATAAATAAGTGGCGCGTTGTTTCCTGCCGAATAGGTGATGCGATAATTATTTTCTTTTTTATTTGATTCGAAGCAAACCAAAATTCCGTCCATTCCATCTTTTGCTCCATCTCTTGATACACTATTCACCAAACGATCGCGAACGTAATTCAAAATAGCATCCGGTTCATGAATTCCTTTTTCGTTGATGGCCTCATTTAAAAAACTAATATTGAGTAAGCTCATGAATGCTCCAGGCACGCCGTGACCGGTGCTATCGCAAACGGCCAAGTAAAATAATTCCTTATCTTCATTTCCTCGCGGCACCGCTTTAGTTGCCCAATAAAAATCTCCACTTACAATATCCTTTGGTTGAAACAGAACAAAATGATCATCAAAATGTTTTTTAAGTACTTTTTCATGTGCTAACAAAGTAAACTGAATTCGTTGTGCGTAATTAATAGAATCAACAATTTCTTTTTGTTTTTCCTCCACAGTCTTCTTTTGGTTTGCAATTTCCTGAGTGCGTTCGTCAACTGTAAATTCCAATTCCTTTTGCCGTTTTAAAAGTTTATTGGTCCTCATTCTATTATATCCGAAAATAATTCCGATAGCCAACAAACCATATATCGTATAAGCCACTTTTGTTTTCCACCAGGGCGGACGAACAACAAATGAATAAGTTAATAATTCACTTTCAACATGATCCTTGTTCTTTGACTTGACCTTGAATGTATATTTTCCGGCCGGTAAGAATTTATAATCAGCGCTTGCATCAGTTGACCACAAACTCCATTTTGATTCTAGTCCATCCAATATGTATGAATATTTTATTTTTCGATAGCTTTTAAAATCAATACCGGCAAAATGAAATGTAAGATGATTTTGATGATACGGTAAGCTTAAACTTATAGGCATGTTTGTCCAAGCCGCAGCACTATCGTATTCTATTCCAACAGATGATTCTTTCTTCATCAACGAATCCTTTATCTGCCAATCCATATCCTTTCCAAACAATTGTAAACCCTTCCAGATCATTTTTGGTTTCGCAACATCTTGTTTATCATTTTCGGGATCATAACAGGTAAGCATTTTAAATGTTCCCCACCAAATTTTTCCAGTTCTATCCTCTGCTAATGCTGCTCGCCGACAGGATGCTCCTTTAAATCCTTCAATGGGACCATAATTAATGAATTCAGGATCTTTGTTATTTGCGATCTTAATGAATTCTTTTTTCTTTAGAACCGCTACGCCTGATTGTAATCCAAACCACATATCGCCTGTAGATGTTTTAAGGCACGACACAACCGTATTACCACTTAATCCTTGTGCTTTTGTATAATGCGATACTTTTTTTCCATCGTATTTAAATATGCCATTATCTGCGGTAGTTATCCACATATTACCCTGATCATCCTCAGCAAAATCAGAAACTACACGACCTTGAAAGCCGGCTGCCTTATTTACTTTATAAAAATCTTTTCCATCATAGATCATAAAACCTGCTCCACCCGTTCCTATCCAGATCCTTCCTTTTTTATCTTGATAAAGTGCCGACGTATTTAATTTTGTGATCATCGAATCATCTTCGAATCGTATAAATTTGCCATCCTTTAAAAGTGTAGGGCCCCAATTTGTACCGATCCAAAGATCCCCTTTTGGTGTTGGCTGCAATTCGCTTATCCAGGTATTTGGTAATTCCTCAGTGTAGGTATAATATTTTTGTCCATCAAATTTAGTAAGTCCTTTATAATCTTTACCAAGCCAAATATTCTTATCCTTATCCTCACACAAGACTCGTATACTGGCCATGTCTTCCTTCTTCCCTTGCCATATATAAAATTTATCGTTGGCATATTTCATAAAGCTGTTGGTTGTTGAAAATAAAAGATCATTATTTCCATCCTTTACAATGCAATTTATCATGTCAGTGCCTAATACTTCTTTTGTTGCATAATGTCTGAAGCAATTCTTATCGTATTCCATCAAGCCACCAACACCACCAGTTAACCATAAATTTCCTGTATTATCAAATGTGGCGTGTGACACATCTCTTGAATTCAATCCTTCCTCGGTTGTGATATAATAAAAATATTTTCCGTCGTATATATTAAGAGCGGCGTCACCTTCTCCGGTGGAAAAATAGATCAACCCATCATTTCCAATGGTAATGCAACCAGTAGTGAATCCTCTTAATCCATTTTCTTTGTAACGATGAAAATTCTTTCCGTCGAATTTAGCAACACCTCTTGTAAAAAGTCCGAACCACATATTCCCTTCAAGATCCTCATTAATTGCTCCAATGTCATTATATGGAGTTGTTTTATCGTGATAATCGATGTATGTAAATGTTGTACCATCATATTTTGTGATACTTCCATCACTTCCGCCAAACCACATATTCCCTTTTGAATCCTCAAAAACCGAACGAATATCATTGTACGCCAAACCATTCTTTGTTGTATAAAAATAGCAGGTCTTCCCATCAAACTTTACCAATCCTTCACGGCTAACTGCACACCAAATGTTCCCTTTTTTATCACAACACATTGGA
>JAHEYC010000034.1:0-3674 GCA_023251775.1 Sphingobacteriaceae bacterium
TGGCTTTAATTCAGAAGCTTTTTTTAACCATTCTTCTGCCATTGTATATTTTCCTTCTTCGTATAAGATCAAACCATAGGTATCCATATAGTTTCCTTCGGTTGGCTTTAGTTCTATACTTTTTTTCGAAAGTTTTTCTGCCTTCTCCAATTGTTCTTTTCTAAGCGAAAGATAGAATGCATAATTATTCAGTACATAATAATTATCGGCATTTATCTTCAAGGCATCATCCAATGCTTTATCGCTCTTTGCATATTCTTTTAAATAAAAATAAGCATCGCCCATATAACTGTAAAAACTCGACATCATTACTTTATCGTCAACAATATATTCTAAGCCATCTTTCAGCGATTCGGCTGCTTTTTTATAATTGTTCAATTGTAAATTGGCTGCACCATTGTAATAATATACCATGGGTTGACTCGGAAATAATTCCATGGCCTCATAACTGAATTTTTCAAGTGAATCGGATCTATTCAAAAGATTATTGCAATCCAAAAGTTTTTCCCATGTGCGATAATCGCTTTTATCTTTTAATGCCGAAACACGATAATATGTAATGGCATCAGAGTACAGACTGTCCATAACCAAAAAATCGGCGTACAGTGAATTTGATTCGGGCGAGCTTGGATGAACCTTCAGCATGATCTTCACGAGTTCAGACCCTTGCAATTTAAATGCGTTACTGTTATATTTTTTAGCAGTGGTATAATAGATCTCGGCAATATTATATTTAGTGATCACATCAAGTTCAGGATTTAAGAAAGCAAGTTTTAATTCTTCAAAGGATGTCTTGTCGTCCCCCTTGAGTTTATAATAATCGCTTAAAGCCAAATGCACCACCGAATTTCCCGGGTCTATTTCCAATATCTTTGCATACACTTCGCGCGCTTTTTCGGGTTGTTTAATGTATTCGTAATGATCGGCAAGGTAAGTTAAGTAGCGCGAATTATTTTTATCGGATTGAATAAGTTTGTTTATTTCCTTTTCGATATCGGCCATTTTATTTTCCTGCTGCAATAATTTTATCTTATTGATGGATAATTGCTCGTTGAGACCAAATTGTTTTTCAAGATCGTTGTACATATGGTACGCTTTTTCGTATTGACCAATATACGTATACTCTATGGCAAGATTCTCTTTGAATTGTGTATTCTCAGGAAAGGTCTTTACCAAATGTTCTTGCACCTTTACGGAATTATTATATTGCTTAAGCGTGCGGTAACACTCCACTAAGATAAGTTGATACCATTCGTTCTTTGGATCGGCATTAGCACATTCTTTAGCAAAAGCAAGCGCCGCATCATTTACCCCTAAAAGTTTATTTACTAGTGCCAATTCATATTTAACAGCAACGCTATTTGGATCCATCACTAAGCATTCGTTAAATAATTTTAAGGCATCATTTACATTGCCTTTCATACGCGCATTACAGGCGTTGATGAATTTAGCCGAGAATAATAATTCATTCTCGTTGCTGATCTTTGTGGTTTTATTTTTTGGTTCTTTTTGAACAGAAGCTTGTCGCCCTTTGCAATTTGTAGAACAAACCGCAAGAACCAATATCAAACAAAAATATGTGGATCTGTTAAACAATCAGTTGTGTGTAGTCGCTAATGCTCAAGTCAATTTGTTTGCCGGTAACTTCCGCACCAATTCCTATCATGCTATTGGCAACAACTGCATCCTTAAGTTTAGCATCTGATCGTATGATGGAGTTCTTTACAATGGAATTATCTAGTTTGGTATTATTGCCAATGCTTACGTGCGGACCAACAATGCTATTCACCAATTCCACATTATCGCCAATATAGCAAGGTTCAATAATAATGCTTCCGATGTTCTTGATGTCTTTTCCTTTTAATTCTTTTTTTCCTTTATCAAATTCCAACACGCGTTGGTTGGTATACACTGTTGCATCTTTATTTCCACAATCCAACCATTCGGTTACTTGTCCGGGTTTAAATTTTAAACCTTTTTGCTTCATGTTCTCCAAAGCATTGGTTAATTGGTATTCGCCTTTTTCGGTAATTTTATGATCGATGAGGTATTGCAATTCTTTTTTGAGATTATCGCCATCTTTAAAATAATAAATACCAATAATGGCAAGATCACTCACAAATGTTTGAGGCTTTTCTACAAAATCGGTTATTACGTTATCTTTATTCAACTTCACCACACCAAATTGTTTTGGATCGGCAATTTTTTGAACCCAAATAACCCCTTCTTCTTCCGTGTTCATCACAAAATCGGCTTTGAACAAGGTATCGGCAAATGCAATAACTGTTTTTCCTTTGATGGCATCTTTGGCGCACATAATGGCATGCGCTGTTCCTAAAGCTTCTTTTTGGTAATGTATACTTCCTTTGGCACCTTGACTTTGGGCTACTTGTATCAAATTCTTTTCTACATCCGCTCCAAAATCGGGACCAATAACAAATGCGATCTCTTCAACTTTTTGTCCGCATACTTTAGTAATATCTTCTACAAGGCGTTGAACAATTGGTTTTCCACCAACAGGTAACAAAGGTTTGGCCGTTGTGAGTGTATGCGGGCGCATACGTTTACCTTTACCGGCCATAGGAATAATGATCTGCATAATTGTGCTAAAATAATCATACAAATTTAAAATAAAATACTGATTTTAGTGCCTTAAAACCAAGCTGTTTTGAACAATACCTATTTTATCGCTATCCTGCTGCCAGAGCCAATTCTAGGGCAAGTGGAGAGCTATAAACACGAACTTTTAAAACAATTTAACTTAAGGGGAGCTCTTAGAAGCCCCGCTCACATTACATTACACCGCCCTTTTAAATGGAAAGCAGAAAAGGAAAATATATTATTAGAAAAGCTGGGTGAATTTAAGTCTGATTTAAAATTTGAGATAGACTTGAAGGATTTTAATTGTTTTTCGCCGCGTGTGATCTATGTAGATGTGTTGAAAAACGAAAAGCTGGAAGAATTGCACACGAGTTTAAAATATTTTGCGCAAGAGAAATTAAAATTACTAAATGAAGTAGAAGATATGCGTGGTTTTCATCCGCATGTTACCATCGCATTTCGAGATCTGCGAAAAAATAAATTCGAAGAAGTGTGGCAACAATTCAAAGAAAAAAAATACGAAAGCAAATTTGTGTTTAGCGGATTTAGTTTGTTGAAATTGAATTCAAAGTGGGAGGAATTAAAGTTCTTCCCTACTTGATCACCCCCAACTCTTTCCCGATTTTTGCAAAAGCCGCGATCGCTTTATCTAAATGTTCTTGAGAATGAGCTGCACTTAACTGAACACGAATACGTGCTTTATCTTTTGGTACCACAGGAAAAAAGAAACCGATCACATAAATTCCTTCATCCAATAATTTTGCCGCAAATGTTTGCGCCAATTTTGCATCGTATAACATCACCGGTACAATGGCACTGTCGCCATCTTTAATTTCTAGTCCTACCGCTTTAATTCCTTTTTTAAAATAATTCACATTCCATTCTAATTTATCGCGCAAAGCAGTTGTTGAACTTAAAAGATCAAATACAGCTAAGCTTGCACCAACAATACTTGGCGCTAATGAATTACTGAATAAATACGGACGCGAACGTTGACGTAACAATTCAATTATTTCTTTTCTGCCTGATGTAAAGCCGCCCATGGCACCGCCCAATGCTTTTCCTAAGGTTCC
>JAHEYC010000034.1:3684-35228 GCA_023251775.1 Sphingobacteriaceae bacterium
TTTTTTGCTTCAATGGTGCCTCTTCCTGTTTTACCAATAAATCCGCTGGCATGACATTCGTCAACCATCACCAACGCATTATATTTATCGGCGAGATCACAAATTTTATCTAAAGGCGCCACAAATCCATCCATACTAAATACACCATCTGTTACAATAATGCGGTGACGTTGTGCTTGCGCGGTTTTTAATTGTGCTTCCAGGTCGGCCATATCACAATTTTTATAACGGTAACGTTGTGCTTTGCATAAACGTACACCATCAATAATGGAAGCGTGATTTAATTCATCGCTTATAATAGCATCTTGTTCATCAAATAAAGGTTCGAACACACCACCGTTGGCATCAAAAGCTGCGGCGTATAAAATGGTATCTTCTGTGCCTAAGAACTTTGCTATTTTAGCTTCGAGTTCTTTATGAATATCTTGTGTACCGCAAATAAAACGCACACTGCTCATTCCAAATCCATGCGAATCGAGGGTTCTTTTTGCGCCTTCAATAACTTTGGGATGAGATGAAAGTCCGAGGTAATTATTCGCGCAAAAAATGATCACGTCTTTTCCATTCACTTTCACTACCGCATCCATTGGTGTAGTAATTACACGTTCTTTTTTAAAAAGTCCGTTCTGTTCAATTTCCTTTAAGGTATTTGTGAGCTGTTCTTTTAATTTGCCGTACATAGTGTGTGGTATTTGTGGGGATGAATTTAATAAAAAAAGCCCGTCAAAATCAATTGACGGGCAGAAGTGTGAATAATTTCTAGTGTTGGATCAGTATTTTTTCGGGTTTGGCTTGTCCGGCATCATTTCGCATTATCACTGTATATACGCCAGGGCTAAGGTTCTCTGTTGAAACTTCCGTAAATGAATATGTCATTTTCTCAGTATGAACTTTTCTTCCTGTTGCGTCATATACTTCGAGAATGGTATTTTTGTTTAACTGCCCGCTCCATGTAACCATTAATTTATTATTTGCAGGAACCGGATAAAGAGAAATGAAATCATTGGCAACCTTGTTCAATTCATTTATTCCACTTGGTTGTGCACAAGTAGGAGTTAATGTTACGGTTTGCCCACATCGCCATTGTGAATAAGGAATAGAATTTGCTGCGCTCCAAGCAAGAAAGGCATTGTGTTTTTGCGTGATGGTTTTCCATGCAATTTTACCTTGCGCAACCATTACATTTATGGAGTCGAGCACTCGCGACAATTCATATCGCATTTGAAAAGTAGGTGTAATTGTGCTTGTTCCAAAATCTTTAAAATTGATCATCACATGTCCATTGTAAAACTTATTGCCTGGATATGTTCCATTTCTGATCTTTGTAGCTTCAGCGCGGATCTCGGCGATCATTGAATTAACATTCGTAGTTGGAGTTAGAACCCATCCGCAACCATTTCCTTGTACCCAAACGGTTTGACTGGGGTTGTGGCAATAAAAATCTACAGAGTCGGTTTTTCCTCGAGGCTTCCATGCGCCATAATTATTGGCATCATTTGCATGCGGTGGCAAACTTCCTGCTCCCCATATCACGTCGGCTTTCCAAGTATAAGTTGGCGTGTTTTGTGCTGTGATGGTTGTAGTATAGGGGATCCAATCTCCAGCAGTATATGTTGCAGGAGGTGGAGTAACATTCAAATAAACAAATCCTCCAACATTCTTACTCGAGGTTGCTCCCGTTAAATTAATGGAATAACTAACATCTGCTATATTGTAAAGCGCAGTTGTTTTAAACCTGGGGTCTATCTCTACTACATTTCCCGGAATGCCACCTATTTTATAGGCATACTCAATAATATCGGTAGTGCTTGTGGATGCAGATTCAAACATGAGGGAACCACTAATAAAACCCGGAAAGGTTTGTAAGTTATAACGCGCATTTTTTGTGTTGATCAGATCAACGATCTTTCTCAAAGAGTCGCGCGTTGGATTAAATGTTGGCGTTGTAGTATACACCTCTTGTGGCTCGTTGTGAGATGTGATGGTAAAGTAAAGTGTTGGCGTTGGAACTTGTGCCATGCAAAACAGCGATACGAGCAAAAATAAAGATGTAAATGTTCTTTTCATGGAGTTAGATATTAGATTTTAGACAAACTAAGTAACAAAATAAAACTTATTAATCAAAATTCCGGTTCTTCTTTTTAACTTTGGCCCTGTATGACGTATATTATCTCGGGTATTCAACAAGTAGGCATTGGGGTTCCTAATGTGCATGACGGTTTTAAATGGTATCGCCAAAATTTCGGAATGGATATTCCAATTTTTGAAGAAGCTGCAGAAGCTAAACTCATGTTGCCTTATACAGGTGGTATGCCGCACAAACGTCATGCTATTTTAGCGATCAATTTAAAAGGCGGCGGAGGTTTTGAGATCTGGCAATATACCAGTCGCACACCACAACCCTGTGCTTTTAAACCAATGATGGGCGATATTGGTTTGTTTTGTGCGAAGATAAAAAGTGATGATATCAATGCAAGTTATACGCATTTAAAAAACAAGTCCGCCGGTGGTGGAGCAAAACTTTTATCCGAAATAAGTTCAACGCCTTATGGTAAGAAACATTTTTTTGTAGAAGATATCTTCGGAAATAATTTCGAGATCATTGAGGATGATGTGTGGTTTGGAAATGGAGATCTAAACACAGGCGGACCGATCGGCATGATGATCGGTGTAAAAAATGCTTATCGCTCGATGGAATTTTACAAAACTATTTTAGGTTACGATAAAGTAGTTTTTGATAAAGAAGAAACTTTTGCAGATCTAAAAGGTTTGCCCGGCGGCGAAGTAAAAGCACGACGCGTTGTATTAACGCATAGCAAACCGCGGGTTGGTCCTTTTTCAAAATTATTCGGGAACAGTTATATTGAATTGATAGAAGCAAAAAATTATTCGCCACGTCATATTTTCGAGAACAGATTTTGGGGCGATCTTGGCTTTATTCATTTATGTTTTGATATTAAAAATATGCAAGCTTTAAAAGAAACCTGCGAAAAGAACGGACATCCATTTACGGTAGACGGAGGTTCGGGTTTTGAAATGGGCGAAGCTGCGGGGCATTTTACGTATATTGAAGATCCTGATGGAACACTAATAGAATTTGTGGAAACAAAAAAGATCCCTATCCTAAAGAAACTCGGCTGGTACCTCGACCTAAAGAAACGTGCCCCCGAAAAACCCTTGCCTAATTGGATGCTAAAAGCATTAAAATTCAATAGGGTAAAAGATTAACATCGTTATAATTCCAATTTACGTATCTTTATATGGTCAAAAAAATGATCTTAAACAGATATCTCATATTCTTTCTTTTTCTTTTTTCTTTCACTGCTTTTTCGCAGCGGAGTGAGAAATTAAAAGAATTGATGAATGAAATGCAAGCCGAGAAGAACGACACGCTTAAGGTGAAGAAAATGATCCTTTTGTCGGAATTCCTTTTTAAATCGGATTATGCACAAGCTGTAAAATATAGTGAAGAGGGAATGCGTTTAGCATGTAAATATAATCGCACCGATCTTCAAATAAGTGCTCTTAATTCCTTTGCTGATCTTTATTGGTATTCGGCCGATTATGATAAATCATTTAGTTATTATTTCCGCGCGTATCAATTAGCCGATTCAATTCACGATAAAGGTGAAGTTTCTCGTTCGCTTTATAACTTGGGCTGGTTATCGTGTATAGAACAAAAAAATTATAAGGATATTGGTTATTTGTACCGGTCGCTTCAAATAGCAAAAGAATTGAAACATGTGGGTGCCCAAATGAGAGTGTTCAATGCTTTGGGAACTTGTTATAGCAGTATGTTCAAAGCCAAGAATGACAAGCGTGATTTTGATTCTGCTGTTCATTATTATAACGCCGGAATAGAACTGGGAAGAAATTCGAAGGATCAAATGGATCATGTGAGTTCGTATTATGTTAACCTTTGCGATCTTTATTTTGGAATTGGTGAGTTTTATACGGCAAGAGGTTATGCTAATCAGGCCATGGATTATTACCGTTCGCTGGACGATACTGTAGATGTGGTGTACGTGATCTTTAAAATGGCGCAATGTGATTTTGAATTTGGTAAACAAGATCAGGCATTGAGGATCTATAAGAGCAGTTATGATCTATTTGTGAAACAGGGATATAAAGAGGCCGAGATAGAAGCGCTTCATAGTTTAGCAAGTGGCAATTACCGTGTAAAGAATTATAAAGACGCGTATGATTATTATGAAAAATACATTAAACTAAAAACAGAGATCGATGAGCATTCCTACAGTACAACCTTAAAAGGAATGGAAAATAGCAATTCGTTAGATAGAGCTAAAGCAAGTGTTATGCAATTGCAGCAAATAAAAGAGATAGAGGAATTAAAGAACAAGAAAAAAACGATCTACCTTTCTGTGCTAGGCGGTGTTGGAATTGTTATTTTTGTGATCGCCTATTTGTTATTCAGGCAAAATAAATTGCGTCAACTTACCAACCTTAAACTCACAGAACAAAACAAGATCATTAACGAAAAGAAACGTGAGATCGAACAAAGTATTGAATACGCTCAGGGAATTCAAACGGTGTTCTTGCCAAGTGAGGAGGAATTGAAATTGTTGTTACGAGATAATTTTATCTTGTACAAACCAAAAGATGTTGTAAGTGGGGATTTTTATTGGTACATGGCAACAGATAACGGTATTTTATTAGCGTGTGCCGATTGTACCGGGCATGGTGTGCCGGGTGCTTTAATGAGCATGGTGGGAATTAATACGCTGCAGCAATTATGTGTCGAGCGCAAGATCTTGAGTCCGGGTTTGATCTTAAAATATCTGAACGCCGAAATAAAGAATTCACTAAAACAAAATACCGACGAAAGCAAACAGCGCGACGGGATGGATATTGTATTGATACATCTCGATCCTACCATGCGAAAACTTACGTTTGCAGGCGCCAATCGTCCTTTATATATTATAAGGAACAGGGAAGTGACCGAATACAAAGCCACCAAACATGCCATTGGAGGTTTCACAAAGTATGATCAAAATTTTGAAGAAACAAAGATAGAATTGGAAGGCGGCGATTTTATTTGCTTATCAACCGACGGATATGCCGACCAGTTTGGCGGACCTAATGGCAAAAAGTTAATGACCAAAAAACTGAAAGAGCTTCTTTCGGAAGTGAGTTTCTTTGGGGCCAACGAGCAAAAGACAAAACTCGAAGAGGCTTTTAACAATTGGAAAGGCGATCATGCACAAATAGATGATGTTTGTATCATAGGCCTTAAGGTTTAATAATTCGTGTGTTAGTTTTATTAATAATTGTTTTTAGGTTTGGTTTTTTGTTCTATATTTAAAACCTTAACTAACCCGAATGAGACTTTATTTACTTGTATTTTTTCTAGGTGCATTTTTTATTTCCACGGCACAGGATACGGTGAAAGTAAACACCAACATTACTCCCGACGAACAGGCTCAGCAACATTACAACGATGGCATCATAGCGCTTAATAAAGGTGAAGGTCAGGTTGCTGCCGATCTTTTCTCGAAAAGTATAGCACTAAAACCCGATTTTGATAAAGCATACTATAACCGTTGCGTTGCTTTTACCATGGTAAGAAATTATCCAAGTGCTATGAGCGATATCAATAAGGTTTTAAGCAACGGTCCTAATAATATTGATGCACGTTTTGCAAAAGCCATGGTGTTTTTTGGTCAGGGACAAAAAGACAGCACCAACCGCTGGTTAGATAATACTTTAGGAATTGGAAAACATGCAGAAGCTTATTACTACAAAGGAATTATGTCGTACCAAGCGGGCGATTATAACGAAGCTATTAAAGATTATTCCGGGGCCATTGAAATAAAACCGGATTATGCCTACGCCTATAATGATAGAGCAAGTTCGAAAAGAGCAATAAACGATCTTACCGGCGCTATTGCCGATTACGAGAAGGCCCTTTCGCTTAATCCATCGTTTGTTTTTATCTATAATAATTTGGGTTCGGTATATCGCGTGAGTAAAAATTACGATAAGGCCATAGAATATTATACAAAGGCCATGAATGCAAAACCTGAATATTTGCTTGCATTGAATAATCGCGGGGCGGCAAAATTAGAATCAGGAAAATTGGAGGATGCGAAAAAAGATTTTGAAGATGTTCTAAAAAAAGATCCAAAGAATTCTTCAGCCTTCAATAACCTTGCTTCTGTGGCGCTAAAGCAAAAAGATTATAAAAAAGCAAAAGACATGGCCAACAAAGCCATTGAGTTGAATGCGAATAATGGAGGAGCTTATTTTAATCGTGGTATTGCGCGCCAAATGTTACACGAGGAAGAAGGAAGTTGTGCCGATTGGAAAAAAGCATCCGACCTTGGTGTAACTGCTGCAAAAACATTTATGAATTCTGATTGTAATTAATACTATGAATAAACGTATTTTATTTCTCTTTTCACTTGTTCTTATGTTATCGGGAGCATTTTCGCAATCCATAGAATTTGAAAAAGATAATTTCCCCGGTAAAAAAGAAGAACTAAAGGTCGCGCGAAAACAATTGGATGTTGGTATGGAATTTTATTTCCAAGGCCGTAAGGAATTTGACGATTTTAGAAAATCGTTGATGTCAGATAAAGTACTTCCTGTAAGTACACGCGATTATCTGCATGTTGGTTACGAGAATTTTAAAAGCGCGCAATCGCCGTTAATGGATGCGCAAAGGTTCAATCCAAAAAATGCGAAGTTGAATTATATGTTAGGTTTTGTAAGGTTCTTCGATTCGCCCTCATCTAAAGAAGCTCTTTCATTTTTTTCTGACGCCTATCGTTTAGATCCGGAAGTAGAACAAGATCTGCCATATTGGTTGGGATGGTGTTATCAATTAAATGTGAATTGGGATGATGCTATCAAATATTATAACATTTATTTAGGACGATTGAATCAAAAACCTAAATCATTCGCGATAGAGATCGAAGATGTGCAAAAAAAGATAGGAGAATGTAATAGCGGAAAAACTTTGAGCGCAAAACCCGAGAGAGTGTTTGTTGATAATCTTGGTCCTGCAGTAAATACGCAATATCCGGAATATAGTCCTGCCATTACTGCCGATGAAGAAACCGTTATTTTCACAGCGCGTCGTGATAATTCTACCGGTGGTAAAAAGGATGCCGATGCCGGTTTTTACGAAGATCTTTATATCTCCACAAAAACAAATGGTAAATGGCAGCCTTCAAAACTTTTAAGTAAGAATGTAAATACCGAAAATCATGACGCATCCGCAGGTCTTTCACCCGATGGATCTAAATTATTTGTGTATCGTCACTCAGGCAAAGATGGAGGTGATCTTTACGAAAGTACTTTGTTCGGTATCGATTGGGAAGCACCGGTTCACATGAATAAAAATATCAATACTAAATTCCACGAAAGCAGCGTGAGTTTAAGTTTTGATGGTAAACGAATTTATTTTGTGAGTGATAAATCAGGAGGATTTGGTGACCGTGATATTTATTATAGCGATATGGATATTAAAGGGGAATGGGGACTTTCAAAAAACGCTGGCATTGACATCAACACCAAATATGGCGAAGAAGGTGTGTTCATGCATCCCGATGGAAAAACAATGTACTTCAGTAGTCAGGGTCATAATACTATGGGAGGCTATGATATTTTTATGAGCACTTTAGAAAATGGCAAATGGAGCAAACCGGTTAACTTAGGATATCCCATCAATGGTCCTGATGATGATGTGTTTTTTGTTGTAAGTGGTAGTGGTAATCGCGCGTATTTTTCTTCAGCAAAACAAGGTGGTTATGGCGATAAGGATATTTACAAGATCACGTTCCTTGGTCCTGAAAAAGAACCATTGTTAAGCACCGAAGATCAGTTGCTAGCTATGATCGCGAATCCTATCAGTAATTTAAAAACAGAAGCAGCCGTTGAAATTAAAACAGCGAAGCTTACCATTTTAAAAGGTGTTGTAACTGATGCAAAAACAAATGCCGTATTGGAAGCTACCATTGATCTAATTGATAATGATAAGAACGAGGTGCTTGCCACATTTAAATCAAATAGTGCAACAGGAAAATATTTGGTGACACTTCCTTCGGGTAAAAATTATGGTATTGCTGTAAAAAGAGAGGGATATCTTTTCCATTCGGAGAATTTTAATTTACCTGATAATGCCGATTATCAAGAGTTCACTAAAGATGTAGCCTTAAAAAAGATCGAAGTTGGTTCAACCATTGTTTTGCGTAATATCTTTTTTGATTTTGATAAGGCAACCATTCGTCCCGAATCTGCTAACGAACTTGATCGTTTAATTAAATTATTGAATGATAATCCAACGGTGAAAATTGAGTTAGGAAGTCATACCGACAGTAAAGGTTCTGATGAGTATAATATGAAGTTAAGTGATAATCGTTCAAAATCGGTAGTTGATTATTTAATTAATAAAGGAATTTCTGCGGGCCGTCTTGTAGCAAAAGGATATGGCGAAACAAAACCTATTGATACCAACGATACTGATGCGGGAAGACAAAATAATCGCAGGACTGAATTCAAGATCTTAGAGAAGTAAGCGCTTTCTCATATAAGTTAAAGGTTGATTTAACAGTTTTTAGAACCGCTTAAGGAAAATAAGCGGTTTTTTTATATCCTAATGTATACATTCGTTCAATAAATAAATACCATGCTTTTAAAAATTCAAAACCTCACAAAAACTTACCCTAACGGTAAAAAAGCGCTTTCTAATGTAAACCTTGATATTCCTAATGGGATCTTTGGGTTATTAGGACCAAACGGCGCGGGTAAATCCAGTTTAATGCGCACCATTGCCGCTTTGCAAGAATCGGATGAAGGAACCATTTTTTTGGACGACCTTGATGTGCTCAAACAAAAAGATGAGGTTAGAAAGATATTGGGCTATTTACCTCAGGATTTTGGATTTTATCCAAAGGTTACGGCAGAAGATATGTTGAATCATTTCGCCGTGCTTAAAGGGATTTCTAATAAAGCCGAACGTAAAGAAGTGTGCGAGGCTTTATTACAACAAACTAATCTTTATGAAGTAAGAGATAAATATATTGGAGATTATAGTGGCGGTATGCGTCAGCGTTTTGGAATTGCTCAAGCACTTTTGGGAAATCCAAAAATTGTGATCGTAGATGAACCCACTGCAGGATTAGATCCTCAGGAACGGAATCGTTTTCATAATTTATTGAGCGAGATAGGGGAGAATGTAGTAGTTATTCTTTCAACACACATTGTAGATGATGTAAAAAACTTGTGTCACGAAATGGCCATCATGAATTTTGGGGAGGTTTTATTTCACGGAAAAACAAATGAAGCGCTTAACGTACTAAAAGGAAAAGTGTGGCAAGCACAAATAACCAAAGAGGAAGTGGAAGATTATCGTAATCGCTTTAAGATCATTTCGAGTAAAGTTTCGGCCGGAAAAATTTGCGTTAATACTGTGGCCGATGCGCAACCGGATAAGACCTTCACATCGGAGACTCCCGATCTTGAGGATGTATATTTTTATTATATCAATAACCAGCAAAAATAATTACCATGTTCAAAGAGATATTTTTGTTCGAATTAAAAAGCTGGTTTAAACGCCCGGCCATTTATTTGTATTTCCTGCTTTATCTTGTAGGGTCATTTTTGCTTATATGCGCAGCAACCGGTGTTTTTTCGGGAAATACCCAAGACACTAACTCCTTTATAAATTCGGCCAGTAGTGTTGCAGGCATTTTGAATGCCTTTAATAGCGATTTCTTTTTAGGATTGATCACTTCCATTATTTGCGTTTCCATTATGGGGTCGTGTGTGCAAAAAGATTATCAATATAATATCCATTCACTTTTTTATTCAAAACCAATTACAAAGCGTGCATATTTATTGGGAAGATTCTCGGCTTCGTTCTTCCTTTCTCTTTTTACATTAAGCGCTATTGTGTTCGGACTTATTTTAGGTTTTGCAATTTCACCAAATGATAATGGACAAATTGGCCCATTTAGTATTTTGAATTACTTAGTGCCTTTTTTAACCTTTACGGTCATCAATGTGTTTTTTATTGGGGTTACATTCTTTTCGCTAGTTACCTATACTCGTAATTTAACCACGGGTTATGTTTCTGCTTTAGTGTTCATTGTTATTTCAGGAATTGCTTCAAGCATGACGAGCGATATTGAGAACAAAACATTATCTGCGATCATTGATCCTTTTGGAAATCAAGCGCTATCGGCCTTAACAGAATATTGGACACCTTCCGAACAAAATGAACGCATGGTGCCTTTAGAAAGTTATGTTTTGCTTAATCGTTTAGTTTGGCTTGGTATTTCTTTGTTGATAGGCTTTGTGACCTATCGCAATTTCAGTTTCAGTCAGTTCTTAAGTCCGGTTGGTTTTAAGAAAAAGAAAGCACAAGAAGAAGTAAAGAGCGTTAAACACATTCAATTCTTATTTCAATTACCAAAAGCAAAACAATATTTTAACTTCGAAACCTCAATTCAGCAATTAGTTTTCTTAACCCGATTTGAGATCAAGAAAATAGTGCGTTCCGTTTTCTTTTTTGTTGTTATTGGCATCGCGGTTTTACTGATGGTTGTTCAGCATAATTTCCAGGATCTTTTTTATGGAACTGAGACGTATCCTGTAACGTATCAAATGCTCGATCTGGGCGCAATTCTTTCGCAATTCTTTTTGATCATTCTTATTATTTTTTACAGTGGCATTGTTGTTTGGCGCGAACGAGATAATAAATGCGATGAATTAGTTTACAGCACTCCTGTTCAAACATGGGTTTTGTTCACGTCAAAATTCTTATCACTTGTTGGTTTAGTTGCGGCAGTGTATGGTGCGGCTATTATCACTTCTATTGCATTACAAACTTATGAAGGCTATTATAATTATGAATTCGGACTTTACCTATACGAGTATTATGGCAAACGTATATTCGGCGCTATTGTTTTATGCGCCATGGCTGCTATGGTGCAAGTGGTGGTGAATAATAAATTCATTGGTTTTACATTAACCACTTTACTCACATTTGGTTTGCAAATAGTTTACAATACTATGGATGTAAATAATCGTATGATCATATTTAATAGTTCGGGAAGCATATTGCCCTATTCGGATATGAATGGTTACGGACATACATTATACGTCTATTATATTTATAAAGCGTATTGGATAGGTTTGATGTTGGCCTTGGTGGCTTTTTCAATGCCCATGTGGCCGCGCTTAAAAGAAAAGAATTACAAAGCGAGATTAAAGTATGCGACCAAGCAATTCCAACGCTCGTATATGTATATGATCATCCTTGGATTAGCAATGTTCCTTGGATTCGGAAGTTTTATCTATTATAATACGCGCATTTTAAATGAACATAAAACCACTAAAGAGCAGGAAAAAGAGCAAGCTGACTTTGAGATAAAATATAAAGCATGCATGAAAGATATGCAACCTCGTATCGTTTCATCGAGTGTTGAAGTGGATATTTTTCCTAATGACTTAGGCGCAAAAGTAAAAGGCTTTTATTATTTGAAGAATAAACACAAAGAACCTTTAGTGAAGATCTATGTGGGAATGTATGAACCAAATGATATAAAGGAGATTAAATTACAAACACAGAATACTAAAATAATTGATGATAAGGATTTTGGTTTTTATTGTTATAAATTAACCAAACCATTAATGCCCGGTGATTCGGTACGATTAGATTTTACTTTGGAACATTATACGCATGGTTTTTCTGATGACGAAACTTCAACCGACATCGTTGAAAACGGTACATTTTTTAATAGCAGTGCTTTACCTTATATTGGTTATAATGATAATGTGGAATTAGCAGATAATTCTACACGTAAAAAATATAAATTGGATCCAAAACCACGCATGGCTTCCATTGATGATACAACAGCTTATGGTAATACCTATATTTCAAAAGATGCCGATTGGATAAGATTTGAAGCAACGGTTTCAACTATTCCTTCGCAAATTGCTATTGCACCCGGGTATTTAGAAAAAGAATGGGAGAGTAATGGACGTAAATATTTTAAGTATAAAATGGATAAACCGATCTTGAATTTTTATTCATTCTTATCGGCAGAATATTCCGTGCTAAAAGATAAATGGGTTAACCCAAAAGATCCAAGTAATGTAGTGAACATTGAAATTTATTATCACAAAGATCATCCTTACAATTTGGATCGTATGGTAAATAGTACAAAACGTTCGTTGGATTATTATACAGCTCAATTTTCTGCATATCAGCATAAACAAGTTCGCATTATTGAATTCCCGCGTTATTCAAGTTTTGCGCAATCGTTCCCAAATACAATTCCGTATTCAGAATCCATTGGTTTTATTGCGAAAGTAGATGCTGATGATCCTGAGAGTATTGATTTTCCTTTTTATGTAACGGCGCACGAAATAGGACATCAATGGTGGGCGCATCAAATAATTGGGGCAGAAGTGCAGGGTTCTACATTAATGAGCGAGACGATGAGTCAGTATAGTGCATTAATGGTAATGGAGCACGAATATGGTAAACCTTCCATGAAAAAATTCTTGAAATATGAAATGGATCGTTATTTAATTGGAAGAACGCAAGAAAATCGAAAAGAAGTTCCGTTAATGTTGGTAGAGAACCAACAATACATACATTATAATAAAGGAAGTATGATCATGTATTTGTTGAAAGATTATATTGGTGAGGATAGTTTGAATATGGCCATGCGCAGGTATTTAAAAGATAAAGCATTTCAAGAACCTCCTTACACTACTGCGAAGGATTTTTACGGACAAATAAAACGTTCAACACCGGATTCTTTAAAAGAAACTTTGAGTGATCTGTTTGAACGGATTGTTGTATTTGATAATTTAGTTAGAAGTGTTACGGTTAAGAAAACCAATAACCAATATAAAGTAACCATGGTAGTGAACACAGCCAAAACAAAAAGTGATAGTTTGGGAAAGGCAAAAGATGCCTTGGTTGATGATTGGATGGATATTGGTGTATTTGCGAAGAATACAAAAAATAAAGATCAGTTAGGAAAAGAGATCGTATTTAAAAAGTATAAGATCAAAGGAAAGGAACAAAAAATTGAGTTCACTTTAACCGAAGAGCCTTATATGGTGGGCATTGATCCTTATAATAAACTTATTGATATGGATCCGGATGATAATGTGAAGACCTGTCCGAAGTCATATTAAGTTGCTATAGATTAACTACCTTTGTAATACCAAATGTAACTATAAAATAGGTCAAAGATGCGAAGTAATTTTTCGCCAAGACGATGAAAAAAATCGTTGCATAGCCTAAGCTACGGAACTATTTTTTGAAGATGTATTGGCGAAAAAGGACGAGCAGATTGGGCTATTTTATAGTTATATTTGGTATAATATATGGACTTCAAGCAAAGGATATTAAATTTACTTTCCGAAATTCCTGATCCGGAAATTCCTGTGATCACTATTGTTGAGCTTGGCGTTATAAGAGAGATAAAAGATCTTGGCAGTGATTCAATAGAAATTACCATTACTCCAACATACAGCGGATGTCCTGCCATGAAACAAATGGAAGATGATGTTGTTTCGAAGCTTAAGCAAAACGGTTTTAAAACAGTGAATGTAAAAATGGTGTATAGTCCCGCATGGACCACCGATTGGTTAAGTGCCGAAGCAAAATTAAAATTACAAAAGTACGGCATTGCTCCACCCGAAGAATCCACTACCGATAAATCATTCATCACCGGA
The DNA here is from genome assembly GCA_023251775.1 of Sphingobacteriaceae bacterium. Taxonomy (GTDB): domain Bacteria; phylum Bacteroidota; class Bacteroidia; order B-17B0; family Aurantibacillaceae; genus Aurantibacillus. Next base: position 17,407 of record JAHEYC010000034.1, read on the forward strand.
AAACATAAAGCAGTTACTTGTCCGCGCTGTAAAAGCAAAAATACTCTACTGGTTTCTCAATTCGGCAGCACTGCCTGCAAAGCCCTCTATAAATGCAGTGACTGCTTAGAGACATTCGATTACTTTAAGTGCATTTAATTTTCTCCGTGACCTCTGTGTAAACCTCTGTGAGAGCGAAGCTCTCTGTGGTTAAAAAGGATATGTAAATCAAAAACCCCTCCGGAAATTCCGTGAGGGGTCTTCTCATCTGCTAAAAAAGTGCTAGCAGAATTATTGTTTAACAACTTTAATGATATCAATTCCGCTTTCAGAACTGATGCGTAAATGATAAACACCATTTGCTAATTCAGTAATGTTCATGTTAATGGTCTCGCCGTCGCTTGTTTCTTTATGAACTATTTTTCCAGCAAGATCGGTTAACTCAATTGTTTTGCGAAGTGAATTTCCTGTCTCGATGGTAAATGAACCAAAGTTTGGATTCGGATACACTTTCAGCGAAATGTTTTTAGCACTTTGACTTACGATCTCTGTACAAACACTCACTACAATAGATGCAGTTGCCGAATTTGCACAACCTGCACTGTTGGTAAATGTATAAACAGGATTGAACATTCCGGTAGCACTTGGCATTAAATTACTTCCCGAAACATTTGGTCCGCTAAATACACCGCCAGCAGGTGAACCCGTTAGAGAGACTGGGCCACCATTTAAACACGCTGTATTGCTGGCGGCACTGATGGATACCGTTGGTTTTGCATTCACGGTAATATTCACAACTGCAGTGGCAGTACAATTATTACCCGCTGTGCCTATTACACTATAGGTTGTATTAACTGTAGGACTAACAGATATAGAAGTAGTAGTAGCGCTGGTATTCCAGTTGTATAAAATAGAACCGCTCGCACTAAGGGTTAAGGAAGTTCCTGCACAAATACTCATACTACCGGGAACGATAGTGATGGTTGGATTTGGATTCACAGTTATAAATATACTTGCTGTGTAATTTCCGGGACAAGTAGTTGAACTTGCAATTACCGAATAAGAAGTACTTGTGAACAGAGTAGGATTAATGACAGCAGAGGTTGCACTTGTGTTCCATGTGTACGAATTGGCGCCACTTGCCGTTAACACTACAGAGCTACCCGAACAAATAACATTTGAAGGTGAAACACTGATGTTCACTGTTGGTGATGGAATTACAGTAACAGTTATTGCTGTTACGGTACTTGTACCGCAAATTGACGTATCTCTTACATAATACGTTGTTGTATTATTTATGATAGGTGTTGTAAATAATGTACCGGTAGCAATTGCAGCAGTTGGTGTTGATGTTGCGAACCATTGCGCCGTACCCGTAACCATTGCCGACAATGTTGTTGAATTTCCCGAACAAATGCTTGATGCAGTTACAGCTAATACACTTGGAAGTGGAGTAACAGTAACGTTCACAGCTGTTGCAGCGCTAATACCACACAATGTAGAATCCTTAACGTAATACATAGTGTTACTTACTAACACAGGAGTTACAAATACTGTTCCTTGAGCAATATAATTTGTTGCAGTTGCACTCGAATACCATTGTGCAGTTCCCGATGAAGATGGTGTTGCTGTGATGGTAGCTGTATTGCCTGAGCAAATTACAACACCGGTTGTTGTTGGCGCACTTGGAGGTCCAACGCATGGTTGAATATCAATACAATAATCTTCCGTTTCGCCATAACCATATGTACCGGTTGGTAAAATTGATGCCATGGTTGTTGTTTCCATATTTACAACACGCATTCTGGTTATACCAACACTTGCTGTTACAGGAATTAAAATATTACCTGTTGCAAAATATGGTCCGTTAGTTGAAGCAGCACTTAAAAATGCTTGTTCGCCCGCATCGGTAAATAAACCGTTTTGATTGTAATCAATAAAAACAGATACACCACTATTAAAATTACCACCGCAAGTACCAACTTGTATATTAAATGGAACTGATTGTCCTAGTAGAACAGTTGGTGCAGAAGTAGATCCTGAATAATTACTATATCTCTGTAAAATAGAACCCGGGCCCGGTGCAAGCGTTGTACATGTACTGGTGCTGTTCAAAGTTCCGAATGTTACATTTAATATTTCTTCATCAGCTGCATTTGTTGCTGCTGAAATTCCGTAACCTGCACAAACGCATGGGCCGGGATTTACAACCGAGAACGAAACTACTGAACTTGTAGCAGTCATTGCACTTACTGTACATGTTGTTACCATTTGGTAATATGTAGTTGAAATTGTGCTTGAGGCATAAGATGTATTTGTTGCATTGGTGATAGCACCCCAAGGACCTGTTGCTGAAGGAGAAGAATACCATTGGTATTGTATGCCTAATCCTGTTGTGTTACCTGTTGTATTAATGTTGAATGTTACGCTAGGACAACCGCTTGGTGTATTAATAGCCGCTGTACCCGAAGCCGGAGCACCTGAACATAATTGCGCTAAAGCAATATCAACACAATAATCTTCCGTTTCACCCCATGTATAAATATTTGTTGGTGTGATGGCAGCCGGACTAGATGTTTCAACATTCACAATACGCATACGTGTTGTACCAACACTGGCGGTCATTGGAATTGTAATGTTACCGATCTCAAAGTGCGGACCATTTGTAGCAGCAGAACTTAAATATACTTGTTCGCCTGCATCTGTGAACAAACCATTTTGATTATAATCTATGTAAGCAGCAATACAATTATTAAAGTTACCACCGCATGTTCCAATTTGAAAACTAAATGGAACTGTTTGTCCTTGTGTTACAGTTGGAGCCGCAAGGAATCCAACATAATTACTGTATCTATTTTGAATTGAACCTACACCCGGAGCAATTGTTGTGCAAGAGCTTGTACTATTTAAAACATCAAATGTTACATTTAAAATATCTTCATCGGCAGTTGAACTTGCAGCAGATGTTGTATAACCTCCGCAAACGCATGGACCTGGATTAATAACCGAGAACGAAACCACAGAAGTTGTATTTGATAAAGTGGTAACAGAACATGTTGTTACCATTTGATAATACGTTGTTGTTGGAGTGCTAGAAGCATACGAGGTATTTGTTGCATTTGTAATTGCACTCCATGGTCCTGTTGCACTTGGAGCCGATTGCCATTGGTAAGTGATACCACCGGCAACTGTAACGCTTGTTGCGTTTATAGCAAAAGCAGTACTTGGACAACCTGTTGGTGTATTAATTGTAGCAACACCTGTTGTTGGTGTACCTGTACAGAGATTTGAAAGAATAATGTCGATACAATAATCTTCCGTTTCTCCCCAAGTATAAATACCTGTTGGCAAAATAGAAGCAGGAGCCCCGGTTTCAACACTTATAACACGCATTCTGGTGGTACCAACACTTGCTGTCATTGGAATTGTAATGTTACCTGTTTCAAAATGTGGACCTGTAGTTGAAGCAGAGCTTACGTAAACTTGTTCGCCTGCATCGGTAAATAAACCGTTTTGATTATAATCAATAAATGCTGCAATGGCATTACCAAAATTACCACCGCAAGTTCCAATTTGAAAACTGAACGGCACTGATTGTCCTTGAACAACCGTTGGCGGAGTTACAAAACCAGAATAGTTACTATACTGATTTAATAATGAACCAGGACCCGGAGCAACAGTTGTACATGTGCTAGAGCTATTTAAAGTACCAAATGTTACGTTCAATATTTCTTCATCGGCAACACTTGTTGCATTTGATGTTCCAAAATTATTACAAACACATGGTCCCGGATTTACAACTGTAAATGAAACCGGTGTAGTTGTTGCCGATAGGGCACTGTTTGCACAAGTAACAATTAGTTGAAAAAATGAATTTACGGCTGATGTTAATGTATAGGTTGATCCATTTGCACCAATGATGTTTGTCCACGGACCTGTAGCAGTTGGACCCGATTGCCATTGGTAAGAAATACCTGCTCCGGTTGATTGACCTGAATTAGATAAAGTAAACGCTAAGTTAGGACAACCTGTTGGTGTAGAAATTGCAGAAATACCTGCGTTTGGAGAACCAGAACAAATCACAGAAGGTGTAAATGTTCCTTCCCACGCACCAATATCGGGTGTACTTGGATTTCTAACTGTATTAATATAATCGGTTGTAATTCCACTAATGGTTGTTCCACCACTTTCAATTTGTGTTGGTGTTGCTGCATTGATATTTAAAAAATTTGGATTGGAACCAACTGTTGAAACAAATGTTGGATTTTCGGTAACCGATAAATTATCCAAAGGAGTAACCGTTGCTTGATAATTAGCTAAAGTTTGCTGTGGTGTTGTGCCATCATGATATATCAAGTTTGATGCTGATGGCGTGCCTGCATAAAATAAATTATTATTTGATGAAGGCGCGTAGGTTGATAACGTTGTTGAACTTCTTCTGTATGCCACAGCGAATTCAGTTCCGGTTGGCGTACAATTATTCACAAAAATATTATTTATTAATTTTACGGTTGAAGTTGTAGCTGCGTAAATAGCGTTAGAACCAAAATTCGCACCCGTACTTGTTCCGCTTAAGTAAACAGAGTTAAAATATAAATTGTTATTTCCTGCTGCCGAGTAAACACCATTCAATCTGTTTACACCTGTAGAAGATGGAGTACTAATGCTTCCAACTAAGTTGTTGTAGATGTTACTTGATGGAGATGAAGTTAAGTACATACCGTATAATGATCCCGTAGCTCCATTTTGTGTAACATCATAGATCTTATTCTTAAAGAAATTTACTCCTGAACCGCCACTTTGAATATAACTTGCATAGATGGTGGATGCAGCGCCATTAGAAGTGACATTGTTGAGTGTATTTGTATACATGCTGCCTGGATAATTTGCCGACACTTGGGCACCAAGATATAAACCGTAGATGGTACCATTTGTAGTGATATTACTTACTTTATTATTAAATATATTAGATCCTGAAGTAGTTGTGCCTTCGCCTAAATAATTTGTATATAAGCAATAATAAGTACCGGTAGAATTAAAATTAATATTAGTGATCGTATTTGAAGAAACGGTCTTTTTAGGATAAGGAGCAGTTCCGCCATCCGAATTATACATCGAATAGAACGTTCCGGTACCTGCCACAGTTGAAGTGATGTTAGAGAAAAGGTTGTTCATTATTGTTTGTGTACTTGTAGGCAATGAAGAAGCACTCGAGTAATAACAATAAGTTGTTCCGGCCGCACCGTTACGTATGATATTAGTAATGGTATTGCTCATTACGGATAAAGAGTATTGTGTACTCGATAAATTGTACATGAAGATCTCTGTTCCGCTGTGATTTAAAGTTAAATTACTAAAAGAGTTATTAGATAGGTTATAGATATAGCTACTTCCTCCATTATAAATAAAGTACATGGTACCGGTGCCAATGATATTATGCGTATAACTAGTAAAATTATTATTCGTAATATTCAAAGTTGTGTTAATAGTACTTGACGAATTATATATATTATATAAAACTCCGCTGTAGGCTGTTACTCCGGCATGTGAGAAACTCAAATTATTATTGGTAATATTATTCAGCAAAGTAACCGCTCCCGAATTATAGATCAAATACGTTGTACCTGACGTGGCGTTAGTTGTGTTATTGCTAAATGTATTATTTGTAATATTTAAATTCGAACATGAAGCAGCATTATTCCAGATACCATACCAAATTCCTGTGGTTGCGGCTGTGTTTGTACAGTTTGCAATTAAGTTATTTGTAATTGATACCGTATTGCTTGCAGCAGTTGCACCCGAAACATTTTCTATCATCGAAACTTGCGCCGTGGTAACTGCACTTTTTATAGTTAATGTATTATTGCTAATAGTTGCGTTAGCACTTTGAGCTGTGTTCAAATAAATACCTCTAATAATAGCCGCATGATTTGCACCACTACCGTTATTATTAAGAATGGTATTAAAAGAAACATTGATATTGTACTGCGCTAAAGTTCTTACACCGGCTGCAGGACTTACTGCCGCCCCACCACCAAAGTTCACAATAGTGTTACCGGTAGTTGACGAAGAACCGCCAATGTCATTTCCAAGATCTGCATTTGCAAATGGCGTAATATCAGCGTAACCAATTAACGCAATTCCAATGTTTGTATTTTGAATAGTATTGCTATAAAATTTATTGTTCGAATTTGAACCCGATGCTGAGGTAATTAGTAATGCCGTTGTTTGAGCGTTAATAGTAGAGTTCACACTATTAATACCTCTTGAGCCATCGGTTGCCGGACCAGAACCTAAGGCATTATTAATTTTGTTCAAAGTAATAACGCAATTCTTGATGGTGTTATTTCGGCAACCATCGGTCGCACTTGATTTAAAAAATCCATAACCATATTCCATTGTTGATGGATTTGTAAGGTTAGGATCTACAAGATCAATTCCATCGATCGTAATATAGTCGGAGCCAATTAAACTCCAAATACCATCTTGTAAAATGGATATCGGAGTGGCAGTTCCTCCTGCATAAGCAGTGATCAAAGGATTTACACCCGCACCACTTTTCATAAAAGTAATTGGGTTTGCTAAAGTTCCCGTAGCAGTTAAAGTAAAACCACCGATCGGAGTTGTTTCGGTATAACCTGCAGCAATATTAATAGTAACTGCTCCACTTACACCTTGTGTGTTAAGGTCGTTAATTGCAGCGGCAACCGAAGTATATGACCCTGGTACACTGTAAACGCCTGAAAGTTGTGCTCTGGTTGTGCCGGCTAAAAAAATTAGCAAGCAGCAAGTAACAAGTAATTGTTTTTTCATTCTCTAAATTTTATTTTGCGTGTTTATAATGGTACAAAGTTCAATGAACTGCTGTTCTTTACACGACAAAAATGACAATAAAATACAATTCTTAAGTAGTATATAAGTATTTAAATATTTAAAAATCAATTAAATACAGTAAATATTTTTACATTCCAAAAGAAAGTATTATTTTGTATACATTCTCGTAAGGCTAATGTCGCAACATCTAATTCAACTCGTAAAATCACTCACTCGTACCGAGAAACGTTACATTAACCTGAATCTAAAAACATTTTCTTTTGATGATAACACAAATAAAGTATTGAAGGATTTTCTGAGTTTAGAAAGAAAAACAGAGTTAAAGCGGAATAGGAGTCCTATAATGGTTGAAGGAAATGCGACACGCGTGTATTATAAGATCCTCGACATTCTTTTCTCATTACATAAAGAACAACTGTACGAGAATGAAAATGATAACCGACTCATAAAGCGTTCGCAAGTCCTTTTTCATAAAGGGTTTTATAAAGAAGGTGTGAAACAATTAAATAAAGTGATCTATCGTGGCTATACTTATAGTTATCTGTTAAGAATAGAAGCCATTGAGTTAAAGATAAAATCGGCCATTAAATTTGTGGATGTGGAATACATTAACGAGAATTTTGAAAGCGACAAAGAGCTACTGTCTGAATTCTCAAAGTTGTACTTTAACCAAGTTGAACTTGAAAGTATGTGGGCTATGATAAAAGTGGAATCAACAACCAACTATTTTTTTGGAGGCGATAGAGCTTTAAGTGAACGATACAAAACAATTCTTAAAAATGAGGATAATGCTTTTAGCCCCACTGCAAAATTATATCATAATCAGATCAACGGATTTTTAGCAATGAAGAGTGGTAAAATTGACAAGGCCTTCGAATACATGAACCGCACACAGGTGATCTTTAGTTGGTATCCCGAATTGAAAGAGAATAATTTCAGTGAGTACCTAAGATCGAATCGGAACTTGTGTATTGTACTTCAGCATCAAAAAAAATATGATGAAGCTTCAAGCCTCATCGATGGTGTTACAGTTACCATAGAAGCTCAGCGTAAAAGAAGATCACACGCGATAAAGAATGATATTTTCACTATCACAATACTTGTTCGGATGGGCATTATTATTTCAAGTTACAGTATAGATGATAATATAGATCGCATAAAGGGATTTGAAGATGGACTGAAGAACAACGAAGAGTTTATTGCTACCGACGAAAAAGTTACCTGCAACTATTATTTGGCTATAATGCATTTACATACCAAGAGCTATAGAAAAGCCCTGAGATATATTAATACAGCTATTTCACTTTCGGGAGTTATACGAAAAGACATTCATCATGCAGCGCTATTAGCCGAACTTGTTGTGCATTACTTTTTAGGCAATACCGATCTTTTTCTTTCACGATTGGAATCGTTCAAACGTATGGTGGATAAAAAGGATGTTGTTTTTTCTTTTGAATTGCAAGTCCCCAAATTACTTAGCGATGTATTTAACAATCCTCATGAGTCGAAATATTTTAATAGACTCTTTAACGCAATTGACGCGAGTTTGGAAGAAGAGAATAAACTTGTTTACAAGCCTTTTATCACATTATATTTATTAAAGACCTTATAAGTAAGAATGACCAATGGATCATTTTCGTCAGAGTATTGAAACTCATAGATTTAAACAAGAAGAGGGGATCGAACTTTTGAACTTTCTTACCTTACAAAATATTGTGTTTAAATAAGCGTTATACCTATTTAATTTTTAAGTTTGATAAATAATGCCGCAAAAGATCCTCGTCATACGGTTTAGTTCCATAGGAGATATTGTTCTTACAACTCCAATTTTACGTTGCATCAAACAACAAAAGCCTGAGATCGAATTGCACTTCGTTACAAAAAAAGTATTCGGTTCGATCTTGCAAAGTAATCCTTATGTTGATAAACTTCACATTTTCGAAAAAGATGTGAATGAAATAACAAAAACTTTGAATCGTGAAAATTACGATCTCATTATCGATCTTCATCATAATTTACGCAGCTTACGATTAATAACAAGTCTTGGTAAACGGTCGCATTCATTTAATAAGATCAATTTTCGAAAATTCATGGCCGTTAATTTCAAAACACTTGGGTTGTTGCCTCATGTTCATATTGTGGATCGCTATTTTGAAACTGTAAAAGGATTGGGTGTTGTAAATGATAATAAAGGTCTTGATCATTTTATAGCAAAAGAAGATGAATTTGATATCAACAAAAAATTTCCTCAACTTTCAGCAACAAATTTTATCGCCCTTGTTATTGGTGGTTCCTATTACACAAAAAAGATCCCGATCACTAAATTGGTGGAGATCTGTAATTCAACCACAAAACAATTTATTGTTCTTGGATCAAAAGAGGATGATATTATTGCCAAACAATTACAAATGCAATGCACAAATGTTATGAATGCTTGCGGAGAATTATCACTCAATCAAAGTGCTTATGTTGTGAAATCATCAGAGAGTGTGATAACTTCTGATACTGGATTGATGCACATTGCTTCTGCATATCATAAAAAAGTAATTTCGTTTTGGGGAAATACCATTCCCGAATTTGGAATGTATCCTTATCATGCAGGCGAGGGCAGTAAAATTATGGAAGTAAAAGGTCTGGCGTGCCGACCTTGCAGTAAATTAGGTTATAAGGGTTGTCCTAAATTACATTTTAAATGTATGAATGATATTGATATTTCTGAGATCAGTCTTTAGCGAACAAAGCTTTTAATTCAGTTGCTTCTCCCGGTTTCATTCTTCCCGCTAAGATCAAAGAAAGTTGTCTTCTTCTTAAAGCACCTTCAAAACGTTTCTTTTCAAGATCCGTTTCGGGAACAAGTTCGGGCACAGGTAATGGCGCACCATTTTGATCAATGGCCACAAAGGTAAGTATGGCTTCGTTACATTTTGTTTTTTCTGCTGTTACCGGATTCTCAACCCAAACATCAACTAATACTTCCATACTGCTTGTAAAGGCACGAGTAACTTTAGCTTCTAATGTAACCACACTGTTTGTTTTATGGGGTTGTCAAACGACACTTGATTAATGGCAGCAGTAACAACTACGCGTCCGCAATGCCTTTGAGCAGAAATAGCAGCCGTAATATCTACCCACTGCATCAGTTTACCTCCAAATAAATTTCCAACATGGTTGGTATCGTTCGGTAAAACCATTTCGGTGTTCATGGTAAACGATTGAGATGGTGTTTTTGATTTCATACACAAATTTAAGGTTTATTCCCATTCAAATGGATATATCTATTATCTTTGTATCATGGATCTTTTATACGTAAAATCTATACATATCATTTTTGTGGTAAGCTGGTTCGCTGCTCTGTTCTACATTGTACGCCTTTTTATATATGCAACCGAAGCGCAGACAAAAGATGATATTGCAAGACCCATCTTAACTCAACAATTATTACTCATGCAGCGCAAGCTCTGGTACATTATTGGATGGCCTGCTGCTATTGGCGCCACTGTTTTTGGTTGGTGGATGATCTTTATAAATCCTGCCTATTTATATTTACCATGGATGTGGTTAAAATTAATTGCCGTTGGTTTTTTATGCATGTATCATTGGCAATGTCAACGCATTCTGTCGCAACAAAAACAAGGAGTGTTCAAATTCAGTTCCATGCGTTTACGATTGTTAAACGAATTGGCAATTGTTTTTTTAGCGTCCATTGTTTTTTTGGTGGTGGTAAAATCTACCAGCGGTTTAATGTGGGGAATGCTTGGGATGTTCATCTTCGCCGGAATTCTTTTGCTTGTGATCTATATATATAAGTTAACTAGAGATAAGGGAAATGCAAACGCGCCAACACAAAATGTTGTAACCGATCAAACTCCAAAAAAGAATTAATTACCTGATTTTATCCAGGCGTTAGGAAAATTACTTTTAATTTCCTGCAAGAAGGTCAACGCGCTATCCTTTGTATCAAATCCAGCGCAACTCACTACATGCATGCCTCTGTTATTGATCCCCGAAATGCCGGCATTCACGTTCTCGCGTTTTAATTTGCGAACCATTTTATCGGCATTGTTCTTTTGCGTAAAACAACCCAATACAATTTGAAACTTGCCGGAGTATTTATAATTATGCGTTCTTACCGTATGATGTTTTTCTACTTTAGCTGAACTTGCCACTTCATTCACACTTACAGCAATTGCTTTTTCATTCGTGATATCAAGTACAGCAATGCCTTCCGAATTTGGAACATACGACTTTGTTTGCGAATCTGTTTTTTCAAGAACAAGTTCCGAATAAGTTAAAGGCTTGTATGTTCTTACAGCATTACTATTAAATATTCCCGAAAGTAAAGGTCCTTCCGATTTATTGATCGTAACTAATGCCGCCAACGAAAAGAAAAGGATAGATCCTCCAAGAGCAATATAAGCCAGTGGTTTTAAATTACGTTTACGTTTAATTGGTAATTCTTGTTTTACTAATTCAATTTTACGATCAACAAACGCTACTTCTTTTTCCGTAACAACAAGTTCGCTTAGTTCATTTAAAATAACAGGGCTCAATCCAAAACTATCCAACAAATAATTGCTATCGTTCTTTGGTTCAAAACAAATATTATTTTCAAGATCTAAATAAAAGAAACCAAGGTTCTCTAAATTCAAACGACGTTTGGTGCGCAATACTTGCTCACAATAATCGCTAAATTCGGTAATGTGTTTTAAAGCAACTTCTGCTGTTACACTCATTTCTTTTTGTAACCAAAATGCCAAAACACCATCATTTTGACGCAATTGTTTGTTAAATGAGATCACCTTGCCTGGAGGGGTAAGAATGTTCTTTTCAATAAGATATTTTGAGAAATGTACCTGAGTAACAAAGCCTCCAAAATTTGGTATAACCACGTACTCTTGCTGGTGCAAGAGGGTTTTAATACCTTCAACTATTTGGGTGTGCATATTCATGAACAGGACAATAAATATACGCCAGTTTTACCAAATATAGCCTAATATTTATACCGAGCTTGCTATAATTTTTTAAAAACATATGAATATGTGTTCAATCATTTGGTAATCATTTAAAGTTTGTGTTAATTTGGTATTCGCAAAATTGAGACGTGTTATAGGGATATTTACCTTAGTGGTTTTCAACTTGTTGGCATTCAGTCAAAAGGAGGAAATGAGTTGTAAAGACATTGTTCTTAAGACCCTCAAATCTATTGAGGATGTAAAAAGTTTAAAGTATCATTTAAAGATAACCGAGCGCGGAAAAAAAGGATTTAATTATTACGAGAGCGCAGTAAAATTCCAAAAAAAACCACGAAAGATCTATTTGTATATAAAAGGAATAGAAGTATTATGGGTGGAAGGAAAAAATAAAGGTAAAGCACTCGTAAAGCCAAATGCATTCCCATATTTCAATTTAAACTTAGATCCCTTAGGAGATCTTATGCGCCAAGATCAACATCACACACTCAATGAAATGGGCTATGATTATTTTGGATCGGTGATCGCATTCAGCGTACAAAAGATCGGAAATAAATTTGATGATTTTTTTGAATTGGTTGGTGAAGAAAAAATAAACGGACGCATGTGTTATAAAGTGAATATCAATAACAAAGATTTTTCGTATACCGATTACAAAGTGGGCGAGAACGAAAGCATTACAAGCATTGCACGAAAATTACACATTTGCGAATACATGATCCTTGAGACAAATAAAAAGTTCAAAGATTATTTTGATATTTTAAAACCGGGCGAGATCATTAAAGTGCCAACTTGGTATTGCAAAAAAGTGGAGATGTACATTGATAAATTTTATTTTTTACCCTTGAACATGAAAATTGAAGATGATAAAGGTTTGTTTGAAGAGTATAATTATATGTTTCTGCAGGTAAATCCAAAAATTGAGGATGCGGAATTCACAAGAGATTACAAAGACTATAAATTTTAAATAAAAAGTCCCGAGCATTACCTCGGGACTTTTTTTACTCCAACCGCACTAGACATGAATGTTATTCAAAAGGCGTGATGCGAATTCCCGCAGCAAACGGGTAAACTTGCGGACCTTTATTCTTTTTAAATAATTCGGTCAACGCATATTGCCCAAATACCGTAAAATTTCTGTAACCAACACTGGCGTATCCATCAAATTGAAATGGATTGATATTGTAATCGTCTTTGCGAACAAAAGTATACTCGTTATTATTCTGCATTAAAACCTGTTTTACTCTTGAGGTCAATAAATATTTACCAACCACGCCCATACTTACGTGGAAATTCTTTCGTAAACTTTTACTTGTATTAAAGTTCAATAACAATGGCACTGTAACATAACCTTGTTTGAAACGGTTCTTGCGATAAGAGTATGTATTGCTCGAATCAACATAACCCCAAGTAAAAGAACTATCGGCATTAAGTTTGGTATTATTCTCAAATTTTACATTGCTAAATTGTAAACCAATTCCGGTTGAGAGTTGAATATATTTTTTATACAGATTTAAATTACGTTGTGCTAAATTCCATTGAAAATTAAATGAGCGACCGTAATCTACTTCCATGTATTTATAAGGAGCATTCATTGTAAAGCCAACCGAGGGATTTGTATAAGCACCAAAACCTATCCATAAACCTTGCCAGTGTTTGCGGGTAAGATCACCATGACTATAAGAATTATAATTATGATGTGAATCGTTATCAATGATAATGATGTCTTTATTTTTAAAGGTAAATTTTGTTTGCGACCTCGAACTATCGCCCGGAGTTTTAGAACTCATGCCATCCGGGTTTATTTTCATGATCTTTGACGCAGAACTTCCTTCAGCCGAGATCGTTTTTGGATCACCCTTGAATTTTACATTACTTGCGCCGGTAGCGCTAACATTTATTTTTTGCGCAGCAAATATTCGTGCATTGGCTGCTCCGGATGCATTCACATCGCAAGTATCTGCAATAAGATCGTAAGTTTTTATATTGGTAGCGCCGGTTGCCACAATATTCAAATAGCGCGTATTCCCTTTTAAATTCACATCGCTGGCACCTGTTGCTACAACATCAATTCTATTTGAATTTAAATTAAAACTAACATTACTGGCGCTCGATGAGTTCACGTGAAATTCAGGCGCATTAAGAGTTTCTGATGATCTTATAGAACTTACACCTGCTGCATCAACTTCTTTTAATTTATTTCCGCTTACATAAATGGTCAAAGGATTATTCAAATTCCCGTTCGAACTAATATGTAAGGTATTATCCTTCACATAATATTCTATTTTATCAAAATCATCGGCGGTGCCTTTTAAAATTACCATGTTGGTATCCGAATTCCTGTACTTCACATTTACCACGCCCGAAGTGGTTAAACCGGTAAATGGTTCAATTGTTTTTTCTTGTTTGTCTTGCGCAAATACATTCACGCTTAGTAAACTTAATAATCCTATGTAAATCCTTGTTTTCATTTTTTGTTTCTTTGTAGTATGACGCTTGTGTTCTTTAAAATGTTACAGCGTTCTTCAAAATAATTTTAGTTTAACATTAATTAGGTTTTGAGATCGTTAGCGCACCAATGAACATCTCATTATTATTTTCCGAACTATTCACATTCTCAACGCCGCGACGATTCAAACGCTTTAATAGTCCCGAAGCCGCATTCCATAATTTACTTTTTGGCTGCGCCACTACCACTTCATCATCGGCCCCTTCTTCAATAATATATTTTGGTCCTGTTTTTTCGGAAGTGGTGGTATTTGCTAATTGTCCATTGTTTGTTTCAATTCTATTTTCGGGTTGTTCTTTATTTAGTGAGCGATCAGCCAATTGTGGTTCTTGTTTTTCATTCGGAACATTTATACTTATTGTACTTGTAATAAGGTTTTCCTTTTCTTTATTAGTTGTTACAGTACTTTGCTTGCTTGTGTTTTTCGCGATAAGTTCATTGGTATTATCTTTTAATTCAGATGCGTTGGTCTGGTTCTCTATCGGTGCATTGTTCAACGGAACAATTTTTTCTTCTTTCAATTTATTGGCAATTTCCGGAGTCACCTTCAGATCATCTTTAATGATGCGTGATACCATGAACCAAAGTCCTACTAATAAAAGTAAAGCCGCCGCAACTCGTATATAATTGTTTTGTGGGAAGAAAATAATGGCCGAACGGCGCTTTAAACGTTCTTTATTTTCAAAAACAATAGAATTATCTGCAACAGCAATTGTTTTTTTGTATAAGTCTAATTCATGTTTAAATACAGTATTGTTTTGTGCTAGTTTTTCTGCTTCTTTTTTCTCTTCACCTTCTAATACATTTTCTAAATAACCAATTACTAACTCATCGCTAAATCCTGCTTTTAAATTTTGTTTTCCGCCAAACGTAATACTTTCATTCTCTAACGAAACTAATTCATCGTCAAAATTTAATTCTAACTCCGGATGCAAAATGGCAAATGCTTTTAATGCCAGCGTATCTTGAGGCGATAAATTTCCCTCCAGATGATCCAGCATAAATGCTTCGTAATTATTTAAATTTATCTTGCTCACAGTATGGTGTCCAGTTTTACTAAATAATTTTTCAATGTCTGACGCGCTCTAAAAATATACACTTTCACCTGACTCTCACTTAATCCTGTTATCTCTCCAATTTCGTTATAGTCATAACCTTCATAATCTCTCAACATAATTACACTGCGTTGTATCTCCGGTAATCTTTCAAGCGCCATGTTTATCACTTCTTTTAAATTATTGCTATTGGTTGTATAACTATGATTCGCTTCAACAACTTCTGTATAATTCCCTTTGAATTTTTGTTTGCGTGTATGATCAATAAAAGCATGGTATGCACTCGTGAACAAATAACTTTTTGCTTTTAACGCATCCACATCATTTAATTTTCGCCACAGTTTTTCAAATGTATCTTGTACCAGGTCCTTCGCCAGATCTTTGTCGCGCGTATTCTTCAGCATAAAACGGTAAAGCCCGTCACTGTACTGATCAACACACATATTATAGTCTGATACATTCATTTATACAAAGGTAAGACGAATAAAGAGGGGGAAAGTTACAAGCAGCTTTGGTTTTAAATAACTGAAATACAGCTAGTTATTACGATGATAATATATCGCTGCTATAATGAGCGCAATTAACCAAGCCAACAGAACTATGCCAATTAATCCCATAAACTCTAAATTGAAAAGTAGAATGATGAAAGCAATTGCTACCGCGATCACACTGTAATCAAAGAACAATACAAATTTTGCAAGTGCTAATCCTTTGTATCTGTTCGGATGTGCGAGTATTTTTTTCTTGCTCTTATTTGCTAAATGGATACTAACGCAAATGCCAATAATGCTTGCTACTAGTGGCAGCACACATGCTAGGACCAATTCACTTGGAAATTCTTTTTCATCCTCATTTTTTACCGGCTGAAATTTTCTTGCCGGTGGTTCTATGATCTCTTTATAGCCATTGGCATAGGTAATATGACTTACTTTTTCTTTTCCAACTGTATAAATTGGTCCATCAAAATTATCACAACGTTTGTATTTTATTAGCTCATCAGTTATCTCAAAAACTTTTGCCCGTATCTCTTCAGCGTTCTTTAAAGTGATCACATCGCCACATGTGTCTTTTGAATTTATCGCAATTCTTTTTTCTGCAACTAATTGTTCGGAGTTTATTTTGCTAATACTTGCAACCGAAATCTCAGACGGATCATTTTCTTTTTGTATGATCACAGTTTCCGGTTTAATTTCTGTTTTTCTCTCCGGAATATTTACTGCTTCTTTTTTGTGATTTTTAGTAAACGCCCAATCAACATAATAACCTTTTTGATAACTGCGTTTTTTAACGGTACAGGAATTTAGCGCAAGGAGAGTTAAACCTAAAAAAATGTAGAAATAGCGATTACGACCCATTTGTATTTATAAATTTACAACAATACTCCCAAAACGTACAATTTTAACGTTTATTGCTACAAAAGCTGGCAATCACGGGGCCACAAGCTCCCTAACTTTAAAACATGAACCGCTCCATAGTACATATCGATCTCGACTCCTTTTTTGTTTCCGTAGAACGTTTACAAAACCCCAAACTAATTGGTAAACCTGTTTTGGTGGGAGGCTCAAGCGATAGAGGTGTGGTTGCATCGTGCAGTTACGAAGCGCGCGCGTTCGGAATCCATTCGGCCATGCCCATGAAAATGGCAAGGCAACTTTGTCCCGATGCTATTATTGTTCGCGGCGATTCATCGCAATACAGTAAATATTCAAACGACATCACCGACATTATTCGCGAAGATGTGCCGCTTTACGAAAAAACTTCGATCGATGAATTTTATATTGATCTCACCGGCATGGATCGTTTTTTTGGTTGTTATAAACTCGCAACCGAATTACGCCAAAAAATAATTCGCGAAACAGGCTTGCCAATTTCATTTGCTATGTCGTCAAACAAAACAGTTTCAAAAGTGGGAACAGGCGAGGCAAAACCAAACGGACAAAAAGAAATTCCATTTGGAACAGAAAAAATATTTTTAGCGCCACTCTCTGTCCAAAAAATTCCCATGGTAGGAGATAAAACCTATCAATTGCTCCGAAGCATGGGTGTGATGTGGATCCGCACCTTGCAGGAAATGCCTGTGGAATTAATGGAACAAGTGCTCGGACAAAACGGAATTTCTATTTGGAAAAAAGCAAATGGCATTGATAATTCGCCCATTGAACCTTACTCCGAGCAAAAGTCAATGTCAACCGAACAAACATTCGAACGCGATACCATTGATGTAAAAGCACTAAAAGCCTTGCTGGCCGGCATGACCGAAAAATTAGCGTACGATCTGCGCTCACAAGAAAAATTAACCGCTTGCGTTACGGTAAAAATTCGCTACTCCGATTTTAATACCTACACGCAACAAATGCGCATTCCGTATACATCACTCGATCATGTATTGATCGAAAAAGTTCAGGAGTTATTCGATAAATTATTTCAAAAGCGTATGCTCATTCGTTTGGTGGGAATAAAATTCAGTCACTTAGT
>JAHEYC010000113.1 GCA_023251775.1 Sphingobacteriaceae bacterium
TTTCCCATTGTAATTGTTGTGTTCGTTGCAGCAACTTTTGGTTTTCCTTTGCTTGTGTCTAAAGCAGAAACAAACTTTAATTCAGCCGGAAATGCATCACCGTTTGACCAAGTTCCCGATCCTGAAAAACCTTTTGTGGTTTTATCGTAAATTAAATTCATTCTTACAGAACTCGAGCTATCATAAACAAAATTAAAAGTAGCCAAGGAATTATTTATGATAAAATTGGCATTTACTTTAGCCGTATCCAATTTTACAACTGCTTTTGGTTTGTATTCATCGCCGCTAATTTGAACTGAGTAGGTTTGCTTGTTAGTGATCAACGAATAATTCCCTCTTACGTCATCGCCATATAAATTGGCGTAGGTGTTTGCTTGTCCGTTCACCCAATGCTCAAGGATGTTCGCTTCTTCATCAAATATATTCTTTGAGCTAATGAAGAAATTAGCGTACATATCTTTTTTTAGCGCTCCGATCTTAGCTTGTGCATTTACAAATTGCGCAGGGTTTGTGGTTAATGCTTTCAACGCCATCTTCTCACTCAAACCATATTTAATTGCCTTACGAATGTTAGTCAAGAAAGCTTTTTTGTCTTTTAGATCGGCAGTTGTTAAACAAAACTGAATATTATTTTTTTCAAATGCTGCTAAATTACTTGGGGCCATTTCCCAATGTTTCAGGTCGGCCAATGAAATATTATCTGCATCAAAGGGATCCTCTACATCGTAGGCATCCGGAAAATTTACAGGCACAATACATTTTGCACCTGTGTTCTTAAGATCTTCTATGCGTTGATAATCGGTGGTGCCAACTTTTAAAATATATTGTGTATTAAATTCTTTTGCGATCAATGCAATACGAGAATTGTTGAACTTCTCATTGCTTTCTATAATTCCCGGCAAATTTTGTAATTGATTGAAATAGTCTAAAGAGATATTGTATTCTACTTTTCCGGCATTCGCTTTATACCATTGTGCATCGTAATATGTTTGACGTAACAAAGCAATACAGCCGGTTAATGAACTTGGATAATCTTGCGTGGAACTACCTTTGTTCAACGAATAAAAAGCCGCGCACTTATCAGTAATGATACTTTCGTTCTCTTTAGCATTATTTAAATTCACTAACACACCGCTTCCGCGAACAATACCATCCTTTTTTGCAGAAAGCACAGAACCAATTCCAATTTTTTTGAACGATTCAGCCTGATCGGTTTGATGAACAAAATTTTTATAGGTCTCAACATCGGATCTAATAGTTTGGTTCCAACCATAAGCGCCTTTTACATTGCTTTCCATTTGCGGACCAAGTTGTCTCCGATTACGACGTTCGTTCTCGCCAGTTTCAGAAATTCCGTATTCCGTATAAAGATCAATGAACGAAGCGTACACATGTTTTCCTTTTAGATCGAACACAACTGCATTTTTTGGCGCAGGTCCTTTTTCGATCACATCAACGATCTTACCATCTTTAATGATAAGTGTGCCATTTTTCAATGTGGTATTTTCATCTACATGAATTATACCGTTCACAAAAGCATAAGTTGTATGAATTGGGTTGGGAGCGCCGTTTGCAGGAAATGTACTTTGCGAAAAGCCAAATTTTAAACCCAAACAGGCAAGTCCTATGACTAACTTTTTCATTTAATAAGGAATAGGGTATAAAATTAGCTACATTATGGGTATTTCCTAATAAAATAAGGCATTATTATTCCATCTATTTTTGTTAAATTAGTGCTTTAAAAACCATATCATGTATAAAGGATTTTTACATACACACGTTTTAGTTGTTACCCTGTTTTTATTGCTTTATGTTATAAAAACCATACTGTTATTGAGTAACAGAACGGATCTGTTACAGAAATTCTCCAAAATGTTCCGAATTCCTGAGATGATCATCAGTACATTATTTTTGATCACGGGCGTTTATCTTTCATTGCAATTACCTTTTGGCAGTAAATACGATTATTTGTTTTGGATAAAATTAGTAATGGTATTCGCGTCCATTCCAATTGCAGTAATTGGATTCAAAAAGTCGAATAAAATTTTGGCCGCATTAAGTTTATTATTGATCACGGGTAGTTATGGATTGGCAGAAGTATATGGAAAGAAAAAAGCAATTGTTGCGGTGGATGCAAATGCGCCAACGGCAAATGATGGTGTAGCATTATACGAAGCGAATTGTAAATTATGTCATGGCGATAATGGAAAGGCAATGATGGCAGGCGCAAAAGATCTTAGTGCAACTACAATGGATGTTGCCGCGATGAAGGAAATTATTTTGAAAGGAAAAACCACTATGCCTCCTGCTCCTGTAAATGAAGAACAGGCCCAAATGATAGCGGAGTATGTGAACTCTGGCATCAAAGGAAAATAGAAGCACATCAATGAAGGATCTACATAGTACTGCAAAACCCCAACTTACCTGTGTTTTAATTGGTGTTGCTTCAAAGCAACAAGAAACCGAACAGGTAATGGAATACCTTGATGAATTGGAGTTCTTGGCCCGCACGTATGATCTTGAAACGGTTCGCGTTTTTACTCAGCGCTTAGAGAAACCGGATAAATCAACTTATATCGGAAAAGGAAAAGTGGAAGAGATCTCTGCTTACGTTAAAGAGTATAAAGTGGATGTGTTGATATTTGATGATGAGATCTCGCCTTCGCAACAAAGAAATTTAGAAAAAGTTTTTGGAAAAAAAATATTGGATCGCACAACCTTGATCCTCGAAATATTTGAACAACGCGCGCAAACCGCTCATGCAAAAACACAAGTGCAATTAGCCCAATATCAATATATGTTACCACGCTTAACGGGTATGTGGACCCACTTAGAACGTCAGCGCGGAGGAACCGGTACGCGTGGTGGAGCAGGGGAAAAAGAAATTGAAACCGATAGACGTATTGTGCGTGATAAAATTTCTTTGCTGAAGGAACGCTTAAAAGAGATAGACAGACAAATGGCCACGCAACGTAAAAATCGTGGTGATATGATCCGTGTTGCTTTGGTGGGATACACCAACGTTGGCAAAAGTACCATCATGAATATTTTAAGTAAGAGCGAAGTTCTTGCCGAAAATAAATTATTTGCTACTCTAGATACAACCGTAAGAAAAGTGACCATTGATAATGTGTTCTTTTTATTGAGCGATACCGTAGGATTCATTCGGAAATTACCAACACAATTGGTAGAAAGTTTTAAAAGTACATTAGATGAAGTGCGGGAAGCTGATCTTTTGGTGCACGTGGTTGATATTTCGCACAAGAATTTTGAGGATCATTACAATGTGGTGAACCAAACCTTGCACGATATAAAAGCCGGGGATAAGCCTGTTTTACTGGTGTTCAACAAGATCGACGCTTTTAAATACAAACCAAAGGATGAGGATGATCTTACGCCAACCACAAAAGAAAATCTTTCGTTAGAGGAAATAAAACGAACGTGGATGAGGAACTTAAATAACAATTGTATTTTTGTTAGTGCTATCAATAAACAGAACATGGACGAATTGCGCACTACTTTATATAAGATGGTGAAAGAAATGCATATCAAACGTTATCCCTATAATAACTTTTTGTATTGATGGCTATTGAGTTTGTATATGCAGAAGCAAATGATCTCAAAAAAATTGTTGAGACGTATAACTCAACCGTTTCTTCACGTTTGGTAACTGCTGATCTGGAACCTGTAACAATAGAAAGTAAACAACATTGGTTCAATTCGCATAATAAAACAAATCGTCCGCTTTGGATAATAAAATATGATGGTAAATACGCCGGCTGGATGAGCTTTAATAGTTTTTATGGTCGTCCTGCTTACGATATTACCGCAGAAGTGAGTATTTATTTGGATGAAAGCGAACGCGGAAAAGGTTTGGGAAATATTTGTCTGCAAAAGGCCATTGACGAAAGTAAACCAAGAGGAATTAAGAACTTATTAGGATTTATTTTCGGACACAATGAACCCAGTTTGAAATTATTCTATAAATTTAAGTTCGAGAAATGGGCACATTTTCCAAAGGTGGCGAATATGGATGGAGTGGAGAGGGATCTGATCATTTTGGGATTGAGAATTGAATGATAAAATGGCACGCGGATGACGCAGATCTTTTATGATCAAATATGATCAGTGCAAATCATAAGCGATCCGCGTTATCCGCGTGCAATTAAGAAGAGAAGATGGCAAAACCGGAAATAAAAAATATCAACATCGATCTAGAAGTTTATGCTTCAGAAAAAGATCTTGATGCGAACGATCAATTGCTTTTAAATAAGGCAAGAACGGTTGCAAAGAATGCTTATGCCCCTTATTCAAATTTTAAAGTGGGTGCTGCTTTGTTGTTGGATAATGGAACTATTGTAAGCGGAAATAATCAAGAGAATGCTGCTTACCCAAGCGGATTGTGTGCCGAACGAACGGCGGTGTTCTATGCATCTGCTCAATATCCTTCTAATAAAATAAAAGCCATCGCTGTAATAACAGATAATGCAAAACAATTAGAACCCGTAACGCCTTGCGGTTCGTGTAGACAAGCCTTAGCAGAATATGAAATAAAATTCAAAGAACCGATACGAGTTATTATGGGTTCAACTTCCGGAAAAGTTTTTGTGGTGAAAAGCGTTGAGAGTTTATTGCCGCTGATGTTCAATCAAGATCATTTGAAATAACCCACTTTAACCACGAAAGGCACGAAATCCCGATAATTATCGGGATTACACGAAATGCAGAAAAGGATTTCGTGTCTTTCGTGTAAAAAATTTCGTGTTTTTCGTGGTTAAAAAAGCTCAGTTGTTACTCCTATCCCAGGTTTATCATTCAAAACAACTTTCCCTTGGGAATATATAATTCCTCTAAACGGATCATTCTTCAATAAACATGGTGCATCCAGATCAATATAATCGGCGCAAGAAATAAATTGTGCCATGGCCGAAGTGCCACACGAACTCTCGGCCATGCAGCCAAGAAAGATTTTCAGTTCAAATGCTTTACATAGCTCTATCATTTGAAATGCTTCCGATAATCCTGTGCATTTCATTAGCTTGATATTAACTCCCGAAAATGCACCTTTTATTTTTTTGATATCACTCAAGCGTTTGATGCTTTCATCAGCAATAATTGGTAAAGGACTTCTCTCCGTTAACCAAGCCGAATCATCTAGTTGTTCAACAGGAAATGGTTGTTCTATCAATACCACATTTTGTTCTTTGAACCAGTTTGTTAACTCAAGTGCTTTGTTTTTTTCTTTCCAACCTCTATTTACATCCACATAAAGTGGTTTGTTGGAATATTTACGAATGGTTTGTACTAATTTTTTATCATCATCCGTTCCTGCTTTTATTTTTAGTATTGTAAAATCTTTTGCTTCGTCAATTTTTTGCTTGATCTTTTCTTCTGTGTCAATTCCAATAGTGCAAGCGGTATGAGTATTTTCTGCAGGATTTAATTTGTATAATTCACGTACTGAATTTCCTTCAATTTTTCCCTTCAGATCATGTAAGGCAATATCTATGGAAGCTTTTGCGGCATTGCTTTTTTCGTCTAACGCATCAATTTCTAAAGTTAACTCGGCAATAGAGCATGGATAACTTTGTTCTTTTAAAAATGGTTTCACCTTATCTAAAAACGCAATTGTATCCTCTAATGTTTCTCCAAGATATGGCGGCAAACATGCTTCACCATAGCCAACAAATCCATCCCAAACAATTTTTGTAAAAACACTTTGCGTTTGCGTGCGTGTATGTCCGCTCACACCAAAAGGATGTTTATACTCTAACAAAAAAGGATGATAGCTTAGTTCCATTGCAACAAATTTGCGACTAAAATTTTTATAAAAGTGCTTTGGTAAAATAATTGTAATCACGTATCTCTAAATTTCAAATTTTCTTAAAGTCAAAACGCACTCATTATCAGTTGGTTACATATGTTTTTTAGCTATGTAATATTGTCTTTTTCTGTTAAATTTGTTGTTCATCAAATTCTCATCTCATGGCTAAGACCTTAACAGAGAAAAAAGCGAAGTTCACAAAAGAGCAATACATGAAATGGTATGAGTCGATGTTATTGATGCGTCGCTTCGAAGAAAAAACGGGACAAGTTTACGTACAACAAAAAATAAAAGGATTTTGTCATTTATATATTGGTCAGGAAGCAATTGTTGCCGGAACTGTAAGTGCTACAAAAAAAGGTGACAAACATATTACAGCTTATCGCGATCATGCGCATCCAATTGGTTTAGGTTTGCATCCAAAATATGTGATGGCCGAAATGTATGCGAAGATCACAGGTTGCAGTAAAGGTAAAGGTGGTTCGATGCATATTTTTAGTAAGGAACATGGATTTGTTGGCGGACATGGAATTGTTGGCGGACAAGTTCCCTTAGGTGCAGGAATTGCATTTGCTGAAAAATATAATGGAACAGATAATGTTTGTGTGTGTTCAATGGGAGATGGCGCTGTTCGTCAGGGTGCATTGCACGAAGCATTCAATATGGCCATGACATGGAAATTACCAGTAGTGTTTATTGTAGAAAATAATATGTACGCGATGGGAACTTCTGTTGAACGTACAAGTAACGTGCATGATCTTTGGAAGTTAGGTTTAGCATATGATATGCCAAGTAAACCGGTTGATGGTTTAACTGTGGAAGCAGTTCATGAAGCCATGGAAGAAGCAGTGGATAGAGCAAGACGAGGTGATGGTCCAACTTTTTTGGAAATGAAAACGTACCGTTACAAAGGACATAGCATGAGCGATGCGCAAACGTATCGCACAAAAGACGAAGTAAAAGAATATCAAAAGCAAGATCCAATTGAAAAAGTATTGGAAACAATGAAAACGAATAAATGGATAGATGATGCAGCGATAGAAGCGATGGAAGAAAAAATAAAAGCATTGGTAAATGAATCTGTTCAATTTGCAGAAGAGAGTCCTTACCCTGATCCATCGGAATTATATCACGATGTGTATGCCGAACCAAATTATCCGTTTATAATTGAATAATATTTAGAACTTAAAACTATTATGGCAGAAATAGTGCGAATGCCCAAGTTGAGTGATACCATGACGGAAGGAACCGTTGCAAAGTGGCACAAGAAAGTGGGAGATAAAGTAAAGAGTGGAGATCTATTGGCGGATATTGAAACCGACAAGGCTACTATGGAATTTGAATCATTTCAAGATGGAATATTATTACATATAGGTGTACAAGAAAAACAACCAATTGTAGTTGACGGAATTATTGCAGTGTTGGGAAAAGAAGGAGAAGATATTAAAGCAATTTTAGCAGAAGCAGGAAAAAGTGCAGTAAAGAGTGAGCAGTTACCAGTTAATAATTCTCAGTCAGCAGTAAGTAATGGACAAAGTAAGCCTGCAGAATTACCAAAAGGCGTAGAAGTTGTTCGGATGCCAAAGTTAAGTGATACAATGACTGAAGGCACCATTGAAAAATGGCATAAAAAAGTTGGAGATAAAGTAAAGAGCGGAGAATTATTAGCAGATATTGCAACAGATAAAGCTACCATGGAATTTGAATCGTTCCAGGATGGTGTTTTAATTTATCAAGGAGTTCCTGAAGGAAAACCGGTTGGTGTTGACGCGATAATTGCAATATTAGGAAAAGGCGGAGAAGATGTGAAAGCAATTTTAGCAGCGGTTGGAACTCAGTCGGTAGCAAAAGTGGACGTTTCGACAAGTGTAGCGACAAAAACTGCAACTACTTCGCAAACATCGGTGAGTGTTGCTCAAAAAGTTACAACTAATGTTTCTACAACAGGTAACGGTAGAATAAAAGCTTCTCCTTTAGCAAAAGCATTAGCAAAAGAAAAGGGAATTGATATTGGTAGAGTAAATGGAACAGGCGATGGTGGAAGAATTACAAAAGTAGATATTGAGAATTATAAAGGCGGTGGAGCAAAATCAAATTTTATTGGCGTAGAAAGTTATACCGATGAGCCTGCATCGCAAATGCGAAAAACCATTGCTCGTCGTTTAGTAGAAAGCAAAAATGGCGCACCACATTTCTATTTGAATATAGAAGTGGATATGGATAGCGCTATCTCAAGTAGAGAAGCCATTAATAAAATTAGCGAGGTAAAAGTATCGTTCAATGATCTTGTTATAAAAGCATGTGCTGCGGCATTAAGAAGACATCCTCGTCTAAATAGTTCTTGGATGGGCGATAAAATTCGAATTAATCATCATATTCATATTGGAATGGCAGTGGCGGTTGAAGATGGATTATTGGTTCCTGTAATTCGTTTTGCTGATGGAAAAGGAATTTCGGATATAGCTGCCGAAACAAAAGATCTTGGTAAAAAAGCAAAAGATAAAAAATTACAACCGCAAGATTGGGAGGGAAATACATTTACCGTTTCTAATTTAGGAATGTTCGGTATAGAATCATTTACATCGATCATCAATTCGCCGGAATCTTGTATTCTTTCTGTTGGTGCTATTCGCGCAGTTCCTGTAGTGAAAAATGGCGCAATTGTTCCCGGCAATACAATGAAATTAACTTTAGCTTGCGATCATCGCAGTGTGGATGGAGCAACCGGTGCTGCATTTTTGCAAACACTAAAAACATTTATTGAGAAC
>JAHEYC010000114.1:0-4919 GCA_023251775.1 Sphingobacteriaceae bacterium
AAAAAGACATGAACACCGAGGACATTAAAAAATCTTTAGCAGTTCCATTTGAAGGCGCACCCGAAGTAAAAACATTAGGAAGCGCTAATCAAGCTAAGATCACTACAACGTATAAAGTTTCTGATAACAGCGCAACAGCCGATTCGGATGCAGAAGCAGCATTAAATAAAGGATTATCAACTTTGAAAGCGAACTACGAAGTAATGTCGCAACAAAAAGTTGGTCCTACCATTGCAACCGACATTGTATACGGTGCATACGGTGCTATTTTATTCTCGTGTTTAATGATGTTCGTTTACATTGTTATTCGTTTCCGCAAATGGCAATATGGTTTAGGTTCGGTTGTGGCTTTATTCCACGACGTTCTAATTGTGTTATCATGTTATACTATTTTTGATGGTATTGTTCCTTTCTCTTTAGAGATCGGTCAGGATTTTATTGCGGCGATCTTAACGGTAATGGGTTATACCATGACAGAAACAGTTGTTGTGTTCGACAGGATCCGTGAGCGTTTAGCAGATAGCGGTAAAGCCGATGTGTTTGGCGAAGAGCGTAACAAATTAATTAATTATGCGTTGAATAGTACTTTAAGTCGTACCATCTTAACGTCGTTAACTGTATTCTTCGTTCTATTAGTGATCTTCATCTTTGGTGGTGATAGCATCCGCGGATTTATTTTCGCCTTATTGATCGGACGTATCATTGGTACTTACTCATCATTATGTATCTCAACTCCTATAGTGGTTGATTTTGACAAGAAGAAGTAATTACTGATCTTAATATTTAGAAACCCATTACATTTTTTTGTGATGGGTTTTTTTATTTGGGCATTCATGATCGAACCGGCGCGTGTGTCCGAATATCCTCCTTTGAAAAAGGAGGTGTCGCGGAGCGACGGAGGATTCCAATCACTGAAATGTAAACTCCTCCGTCACTTCGTGACACCTCCTCTAAAGAGGAGGATAACCCCAAGCATTCGCCACACGAGGATTGAGATTCCGGTAGCAGTTTGGAAAGTTGGAACTCAATAAAGTATATAGTATCAGCCACAAACTTCTTTGCGAATTTTAATTTACTTTATGTATTGCGGGATGATCCTTCGACAACTCAGGACCCCGCCCCACCGGTAACGTCCCTTCGCTGCGTGAGCGATTGAAGCGAAAAGCCCTGCTTAGGCCTTTGCAAAATGTTTGTTGGGCGAGGAAGCGACTTTAGGAGCTACCGGAGCCCTACAAACATTGCAAAGGACAAGCAGGCTTGTAGCGGAAAGCGCGACGGCGAGCGAACTTCCAGCATGTGGCGGGTGAGCTTCGCCGGCACGCCCAAATAATAAAAATATTTCGTATCTTTAATTAAACAATCATATCATGAGGGCAATACTTTTTTTAGTTCTTAGTGTGGCAACATTTCAGGTCAACGCGCAAAAATTCTTAAAGAATACTACAAACAGAGCGCTCACCTTCAAAGAAATTCAACAACAGTTCAACGATTTTAAAAAGACCCATGATCTTTCGAAGGAAAAAAATTGGAAAACCTATAAGCGTTGGGAATATGATATGCAAATGCATACAAATACTTTGGGCGAGCTGGATGGATTTGATGATTATATAAATGCAGCTGTTGAAGTTGCCGAATCAAAACAAGCGCAAGAACGATCTTCATCAATGCCTTCGGTGTGGACGCCTTTTGGTCCGAATGTGTTGCCAAATAATTTAACGGGTTATATGGAGAATGGAATTGGAAGAATAAATTGTGTAGCATTTCATCCAACAAACGCGAATACGTACTTTGTGGGTGTGGCACAAGGCGGGGTTTGGAAAACAACCAATAACGGAACAACGTGGACACCACTTACGGATAATTTACCTATCACGCGAATTAGCGATATTAGTATTGATCCATTGAGTCCGAATACCATGTATATTTCTGTTTGTGATTTTGAATACATTGGTTTTGGTTTATTTTTAAATGGAAGAAAACGTCACACGCATTACGGACTCGGCGTTTATAAAACAACCGATGGCGGAAATACCTGGGCGCCTACAGGATTAACATATCAATTAACCAATGGCGATGCATCGTTAATTAGAAGAGTGGTGATCCATCCAACCAATACAAATAGTTTGGTGGCTTGCGGAACAGATGGTTTGTATACATCAAATAATGGCGGAACAACGTGGGTAAAAAAATTAGATTCATTGTGTTGGGATCTGCAAACTGATCCTGTGAATCCAAATATTTTGTATTTAGCAACGGGTTGGGTTATGAATTCCAATCAGGGAAACGCAGCGATATATAAATCAACAAATTTTGGAAATACATGGACGATGTTAAACACAGGTATTCCTTCAACGGGTTCTGTACAGCGTGTAAAATTGGCAGTGGCACCAAATGACCCCAATTATATTTACGCAGCTGCTGTAGATAATAATTTTGGTTTATTTGGAATTTACAAGAGTGTAAATGCCGGTGCAAATTGGACATACTTACCACCTAACTTAAATCCGTTGGAAGGCGGACAAGGAACAAATCCGGGAGGACAAGGAACGTATGATCTTGGATTTATGGTGAATCCAACCAATAAAAATTTGGTTTACATTGGCGGCGTTAATTTATGGGGCTCAACAGATGGAGCGGTAAATTTTAATCCCATTTCACATTGGACCTTACAATATGGTGCAACTTTGCATGGCGATATTCATGCTATAAATTTTCAACCAACAAGCGGACAATTTTTTGTTGTGAGCGATGGCGGAGTTTATAGAACGTCGAATATGGTCATTAGTTCTTGGACAACTACTGCGTGGCCTACGGTGTGGACGAACTTAAATAATAATATGCAGGTAACTTCTTTTTATAGATTATCAAGTTCAAAAGGTTTGGTAGAGCGTATTGTTGCGGGTGCGCAAGACAATGCTTCCTTTTATTACAAAGGAGGAGCTTGGTCAACCATTTTTGGCGGCGATGGAATGGATAATTATTTAGATCCATTAGCGCCAAGCGATATTTTTGGTTCAAGTCAGTATGGAAATTTTTATTACAGCAACGATGATGGCAACACAAGTTTTGGATTGAACACAAATCCTAACAGTGAAGCTGCAGAATGGGTAACACCTATTGCGGCAGATTATGCCCATCCCGGTGTTTTGTATATTGGAAATGAAAATGTAGTTCAATCAACCGATGGCGGGGCAAATTGGAATCCGCTCGCGACAATTTTTACAAACACAGTAAATAATACCAGTACCGAGATAAGCGTTTTGGCTGTTGCGCCTTCTAATAGTTTAGTGGTTTATGCGGCGCGAAGAGTTCGTTATGAAATTCCATTGCCCGGAATGGTATTTAAAACAACCAATGGTGGTTTAAGTTTTACAAAGATCACTAATAATTTACCGGACAGCTTATATTATACAGGAATTGAAGTGGACGAAACAAATCCGAACATTGCTTACGTGTGTTTGGCGCAATTTAGCGCGGGAAGAAAAGTATATATGACCAGTAATGGAGGAACAACCTGGACGAACATTTCGTATAATTTACCGAACATTCCGGTGAATTGCATCAAACAATTGCCCGGCACAAAAACCATGATGGTGGCAACTGATCTTGGCGTTTACACCTTAGCATTTGGCGCAACTACTTGGGTAAATAATAGTATGGGTTTACCAAATGTGATCATTAGCGATATTGAATTTAATGTGCCATTGAACAAAATTTACATCTCAACTTTCGGAAGAGGAATTTGGGAAACAAGTTACAGCATCTTTACAAATTTAAGTAAGCAAGAAAAAGTAACCTT
Source organism: Sphingobacteriaceae bacterium (assembly GCA_023251775.1). GTDB lineage: Bacteria > Bacteroidota > Bacteroidia > B-17B0 > Aurantibacillaceae > Aurantibacillus. The sequence continues at coordinate 3,800 of JAHEYC010000114.1, forward strand.
CAATTATAACTTATTCCCAAGTATCAACGATGGAAAATTTACCTTGGAGTTTGACGATAATAGCGGTAGCAAAAAAATTGATGTGATAGATGTGATGGGAAAAGTTGTTCATTCAAGTACCACCACAAAAAATAAATTGGATATGAGTCTTGATCTAATGTCGGGAGCTTATTATGTAAAAGTAATTACTAACGACGAAAAACTAAGCGTAAAGAAATTTATAGTGAAGTAAAAATTACTTCTTCAACCCGTCCCAGCCTTGTGCCGTAAGTTCTGTAACTGTTCCCGATTTGGTAACAAGCAATTTTCCCTTAGATTCATTGGTAATATGTCCAATAACAGTAAAGTCCAACTGATTTTTTACTTTGTCGTAATCTTTAAGGTCGATCGTAAAAAGTAATTCGTAATCTTCGCCACCGCTTAATGCGCAAAGCGTAGGGTCGAGGTCAAATTCGCGAGCGGTATCGTAAGTTAAGGGATCAATAGGAATTTTTTCTTCGTATAATTCAACACCAACTTTGGAATTTTTACAGATATGTAAAATTTCAGAAGCTAAACCATCGCTTATGTCGATCATAGCCGTTGGTTGAATATCTAATTTTTTGAAGAGATCAATAATATCTTTTCTTGCCTCGGGTTTTAGCTGACGTTCTAAAATATAATCTTTGCCTTCCAGATCGGGTTGTAATTTCGGGTTCTCTTTAAATACAGTTTTCTCTCTTTCTAAAATTTGTAATCCCATATAAGCACCACCAAGATCTCCGCTTACACAAAGCAAATTAGTTTCTTTTGCACCGCTTCTGTAAACCACAGTGCCCGGATCTGCAATACCAACAGCAGTGATGCTAATTACTAAACCGCTTGTGCTGGAGGTTGTATCTCCGCCTACAAGATCAACGCCATATTTCTCACAAGCCATTAACATACCTGCGTATAATTCTTCCACAGCTTCTAAACTAAAGCGACTGCTTAAGGCAAACGATACTAAAATTTGTTTTGGTTGTGCGTTCATCGCATACACATCACTCAAATTCACTACCACACTTTTATAACCCAAATGTTTTAGCGGCATGTAGGTCAGATCAAAATGAACGCCTTCCACCAACATATCGCTTGTAAC
>JAHEYC010000114.1:4929-8437 GCA_023251775.1 Sphingobacteriaceae bacterium
GGTTTGTTTATTTCCAAGTAAAAGTACGGCCGCATCATCACCAACACCTTTTACAGTTTCAGGATTCTTTAATTGAATGTGTTGGGTTAAATGGTTTATTAAACCAAATTCTCCAAGGCTTGAAAGTTCTGTGCGTATGGTATTGTCGAAGTTCATTTTTTCTTTTTTTATGTGGTGTCACCCTGAGCTTAGTCGAAGGGTTGACTTTCGATAGTGTCGCACTTCGACTTCGCTCAGTGTGACACTCTTTGCATTACTTTAATTTTATACAAACATTTTTTGGCTCGGTGAAAAAATCCAAGGCTTCAAAACCACCTTCACGTCCTACGCCGCTATCTTTTACGCCGCCAAATGGTGTTCTTAGATCGCGCAATAACCAACAATTGATCCACACAATTCCTGCGTGAATATTATTAGCAAAGCGATGTGCGCGGGTTAAATTTTCTGTCCAAATAATTGAGGCCAAGCCGTAACGCGTGCTATTAGCCATTTCCAGAGCTTGCTCTTCAGTGTCAAAAGGTGTAATTGTAACAACGGGACCAAAGATCTCTTCCTGATTTGTGCGACATGTATGAGATAAACCTTCAATAATAGTTGGTGCAATATAATAGCCTTCGCTTAATTCACCGTCTAATTTAATAGCATGTCCGCCACACAAAACTGTTCCACCTTCTTTTTTGGCGAGTTCAATATAACTCAATATTTTTTCTTGATGCGGTTTTGAGACTATTGCACCAATTTTTGTTTCATCCTTCAACGGATCACCGACAACTAATTTTTTTGTTTTCTCAACAAAATCCTTTTTGAATTTTTGGTAAATACTTTTCTCTACATAAATGCGCGAACCGCACAAACAAATTTGTCCCTGATTGGCAAAAGAAGAAAGCATGGTTGTTGAAAGCATTTTGTCGTAATCGCAATCGGCAAATATCACATTAGGATTTTTACCGCCAAGCTCCAAGGATAATTTTTTGAACATGGGTGCTGCAATGGAGGCAATATGCTCGCCTGTTTTTGTTCCGCCCGTAAAACTAATTAAAGGAATATGTTTGTGCGATACAATAGCATTACCAACCTTTCCGCCGAGACCGTGCACAATATTTAAAACGCCAGCCGGTAATCCTGCTTCAATACAAATTTCCGAAAGCAAATGCGCTGTCATAGGTGTAACCTCCGATGGTTTTGCAACTACGGTACAACCCGCAGCTAAAGCCGGCGCAATTTTCCAGGTAAATAAATACAAAGGTAAATTCCAAGGAGAAATGCATCCTGCCACTCCAACAGGCTGACGCAACGTATAATTAATAGCAGTATTTTCCATACTATGCGAATGCGCTGCATAATGTAAAATTCCTGTACCATAAAAATGAAAATTGGCCGCTGCTCTTGGAATATCAACTGTTTTGGCAAGCTTAACAGGTTTTCCGTTATCAATACTTTCGGCTAAAGAAAGTTTGTCTAAATTCTTTTCAATAAGCGACGCGATCTTTAGAAGATATTGCGAACGTTTTTCTTTTGGCGTGATACTCCACGAAGGAAAAGCGTTTTTAGCCGCTTGATACGCGAGTTCCACATCTTTTTCATCACTATCCGGAATAAGCGAATACACTTTTCCAATGGCGGGATTGTAATTATCCAAATATTCTTTTGAAACAGGTTCAACCAGTTTGCCGTTTATATAATTTTGTAATTTGTGCATGTGTTTTATAGAGGTTTAAATGTACAAAAAAACAAGCAAAAAAGCAGAGAAAAAACCAATATGTCGCCCCTACGGGGCTTATTTTGTGGGCCAATATTTGGCCTACCAATATGTCGCTCCTACGGAGCTTAGATTTTTATGCGGGACAAAATGTCCCGCGCAACCTTAACATCCAAACGTTATGGTAGGACGGGACATTTTGTCCCAATGATAATATTTTGAAAGCGGTTGAATGAGCTATTCAGTCCCGTAGGGACGACATCTTGTTAGAAAACAACAGCGAATGAAAAAAAGCCCCTTTAGGGGCGACATGTCGGTTCGCCTAAATTTTATTTAATGATCTTTTTTAATCGCTCCGTTATTTCGAAAACAGCCGGGCAAACCATGGTGTTTTTAAAGGCTAGGTCTATAAGCTGATACATTTTTTTGCGATTGGTATGAGGGTATTCTCTGCAGGCGTTAGGACGATCATCGTAAATGCTGCAATAATTATCGGGACCTAAAAATGCACAAGGACTTTGTTGTAAAACGGCATCTTTATCATCATCCATGCGTAAATATTTTTCAAAAAATGTACCGGGTTTTATTTTAAGCGCTTTGGCGGCGCGTTCAATATCACGTTCGTAAAAAATGGGAGATGTTGTTTTGCAACAATTGCCGCAGGTCATGCAATCTGTTACTTGAAAAACTTCTTCATGTAATTTTTCAAACTGTTCGTCGAGATCTTTTGGAGCTTGACGTTTTAAGCGTTTGTAAAAACGTTCGTTCTCCTTTTTAAGTTTGTGTGCTTTTCTGTTATGAGAATCAAGATCCAAATTATTTGGTAACAAAAACAAAAACGTCTTCGTTATCTTTTTTCATGAGGTATTTTTCGCGGGCAAATTTTTCGAGACTCTCGGTATTTGTTTTTAATTCCTGAAGTTCTACTTTATTTTTTTCGATCTCGGTAATATAATAGCTTTGATCTGTTTTTAATTTATTGAGTTTGCTCACCGTTTCATGTTGCGTGAACACATCGTTCTTATCAAAAAAAAGTAGCCAGGCAATAAGCGCGGTTATCGTTAAAAAATACTTATTCTTTATGAAGTTTAGTAAAAACATATACCTTTATAGGAACTAAGTTACTTAATATAAATGCCGATAAGCGTTATCATAAAAAGGGTTATTAAAACCGCACTGTTAGTTGTTTTGGTGCTGAATATCAATGCACAAGGCACTTTTAAGGCTTCTCAGTTGAAATACGACCGAGTAAAAAAGGCATATAAGACCAAATTTGACGATCTAAAAAAAGAGCTTACAACCGCAGGATTTGATGTGAACACGTATGAAATTTATTTGCAAGTGTTTAAATACGAAAAAGAAGTTCAAGTATGGATGCGAAGTAAAGGTGATACAAAATTCAAACTTTTTAAAACATATAAAATTTGTTCGTCGAGCGGAGAGTTAGGTCCGAAACGTGTGCAAGGCGATGGACAAGTACCCGAAGGATTTTATTATATAGAAAGTTTTAATCCGGTAAGCAGTTATCATTTGAGCATGAAAGTTGGTTATCCGAATAAAAGCGATTCAAAGAAAGCAAATGGCTCGCCGGGTGGTGATATTATGATCCACGGAAATTGTGTTACTATTGGTTGTATTCCTATTGAAAATGATCCAATAGAAGAATTATATATTTTATGTGTGGAAGCAAAAGATCGTAAGCAAAACTTAAGAGTAGATATGTTCCCTTGTAAATTTACGCCCGATAAAGTAAAAGCATTGAATGAAAAATTTTCAAAGGAAATGAACGCGTTTTGGGAAACTATAAAA
>JAHEYC010000035.1:0-33382 GCA_023251775.1 Sphingobacteriaceae bacterium
TATAATTTACCGGAACGTTTGGTACAGGCGACGTTATAACAGTTGTCACTTGCATACTCGTAATACTTTTACTCGCGCAACCAATTGTAAAGTTAGTTGGACTCGTGACTGTAAATATTGGCACACCAACCGAAGCAGTTACCTGAACTGATTTTGTGGCTTTACATCCGGTAATATTGTAAACCGATTCTCCCCAATACACACCAGGCTGACCCGGACAGAAAATATTTATAGTTCCTTGCGCAGCACCAACATAAACCGTATTTGATCCTGATACCTGAAACCAATTTGTTGTAACGTTCGGGCCTAAATTACTTGTAAGTGTAAAACAGCCGCTTCCACCGGCACACGTAATATTATTTACAGTTGGTGTAATAACAATTGTTGGAGATTGCAAATTCTGATACACTGTATATGTTTGCGCATATTGACAACCTGTAGAACTTGTTCCTACTACTTGTCCTGTACATGCCTGATTAAAACTCATAGTTGTTCCAACTAACGAATTTGTACATACAGGGAACCACGTGAAAGTTAACGGAACACCATTTGTTATACTCGTCGTTAAAACTACATTTGGATTTAAGCATGTTACTGTATAATCTCCGCTTGGATTTACAACAACAAAACTAGCTTGCTGCGGTATTGGAGGAACCACAAACGAAACTGCAGTTGTACATCCGTTGGCAGTAGTTACCGTAACATTATTTATACCCGGTACTAATCCGGCCGCAGTTCCACTATTTACAGTGGTTACAGTACTTGGCATTGGACTCCACGTTGTAGTATAATTTGGACTTCCACTCGGATTAAATGTTATATTTAAATTTACGCTGCTGGTCACAGGATTTGCACAAGTTCCGTTAGTTAGAACCGTATTTGTAAATGGTGCAGGGAAAACCGTAACTGTTGCAATTGTAGTATTAGTAGTTAATACACTTGTTGAATTCAATCCGGTGATGTACAATGTATAATTTGTAGTTACTGTTGGAGCAACTGTAAATGTATTGCTTGACTGAATTGTTGCGCCAGGTTGAATAGAATAACTTGGACTAGTTAAGTTATTTGGATTACCAATACTTATAGCTGCTACCTGACCAAAACAAATGGCTGTGTTGGTTGCAGGAATATTATAATTACAATCAGGGGCTAATGCACATGTAATGCTATTTATTGCAGAGTATGTTCCACAAAAACCGCTTCCACTTACGTAAAGTACTTTATTTCCCTTATCCAATTTAATATCATACACATATTTATTTACTGTGGTAGCATTTGCGTTAATGCTTGGTAAAGCAACAAAACTACTTCCTGTGTATTTATAAGACAAAATATTTCCATTACCTCCAATATAAACGTTATTGCAATCATCAACTGCAATACCACCCTGCTCTTTTAAGTTAAGTCCAGCCACTGTTGTAGCGGTGATCATATTTCCGGTTACTTTGTTGTATGCAGCAAGGTTAAATCCATCCCAATAAAACAAAAAGTTATTATTAGACGCCAAGGCATTGAATCCATTAGAAGTTACAGCCCCGCCAACATAAAATGATTTATTTCCAGCTTCTGAGAACGTACTAAAATTTGTTGGTGCTATCCAAACAGAACTTGTGAACGCCGAATTGATCTTGGTGATCATATTGTTTAGATACGTAGTTTGAACCGAAGCAAACAAAAAATAGATCTCACCCGAATTATCGATCGTATGCGAAGCAACGTCGTGTCCTTGTGTAGCAGTTGGTCCAAAAAATACAATAGGAACAATTGTTCCTGTAACCTGATCCATGATACCGGAACATTCATTTGAATAAATACTTCCTCCTAAACCATAGATCTTATCGGTAGCACAGTGGTAAGCCATATCCCATATCTCCGACCACGAAGCCACATTATTGCTCATTAAATTATCGTAATTCCCAAATGGATCAAGGCGAATGATAGTTGCAGTTAAAGATTTTCCAACGTAAACCTTCCCACTGAAACGGTGAACAACAAAGTTGTACGCAGCAGCTATAGAAGATGACCAAGGCGGTGCAGCCATGGAACCGGGAAATGTCCATTGTAAAACTCCTAAACTATTGTACTTAGCAACGCTGTTCGTAGTTCCACCGTACACAAATAAATTTCCGAAATTATCAAAGTCAACATCATAACCATAACCGCTTCCGTTGAACGTGGTGATATTAACTACAAATGGATCTATCACTAGATCTTTAGATGTATCATAATCTCCTTGGATCGAAAATTCAATATTCTTCTTTTTTATCGTGAAATTAGTTTTGATGTCGCGTCCATCTTGAGTACTTACTGGTTTATATTCAATAATTGGCTCCATTGGAGTACCAATTCTTACATTACCGTTTTCATCTAATGAAATGCCGTTCACATCACCCGTATAAGCAATTTTTACTTGACTTGGATCTGCTCCGGGATGAAGAATAACATTGTATTTAATTCCGGCCTCTTTATCATCAGGAATGATATATTCGATATCAATTTTATTATACACATTTAAATAAGTTATCTTTTTAAAACAATGCGCGTTGAGTTCCGGTCCGCCATAAGTAAAATAATGACTTTGTTTCTCACTTTCTATGATCTGTATATTAGAATTACAATTTACCCAGTTCATGTTCACGTAATAGATCTGATTTGGTTTTCTATACGACACCATTCTCTTTTCTTGCTCTTCGATCTCCTCTTGTGTTGGCTCAAAGCGTTTCACTAACACATAAGTTAATCCTTTTGGAGTGAAATAGATATTCTCATTTCCATTCTCTATTCCAAATTTTACTTTGTCTTGTGTTGGAAGATGTTTGTCGAACTGGCCTTTATTTTCAATAAAAACACGCGTTCCAAAAACGTCCTTGTCGCGAACTGCAAGAACATTCATACTTAAAAAAATAAGTAAACCAAATACCAGTAGTCGTTTCATATCTTTATTTTTATTTTAAGGACTAAAGCCCTTGTATTATATATAACTGCCCTTCACTAATATACTCAGAATTAGGCAAAATCAAAAGAAAACTTTTACCTGGTAAAAAGGCCTCTTTTAACGATATAAACTCACATTTCCCTTCATATCGTACTCTTCTCCATCCTTACCTGTAGCCTTGAGCACATAAAAGAAGGTTCCCGCAGCACAATCTTTACCAAATTGATTCTTTCCATCCCATGCAAAATTACCGGTATCGCTTGTAAGTTCGTAAACTTTAGTTCCCCAACGATCATAAATAATGATGTATACCTCTTTTAAATTTGTTGCTCTTAAACGGAAAATATCATTTGCTTTATCGCCATTTGGTGTGAATACATTTGGAACTTCCAGTTTCGATGGAAGGTCAACTACGATCGTTCTCATGGCTGTTGCAGTGCATTTTCCTTTTTTCACCATCAATATAACTGTAAATGTTCCCGAGCTTGTGTAAGAAGCCGAAGTTGGAACAGTATTGTAAACTGTTTGTGTTACTGCACCATTTCCATATCCCCAAGTAGAAATGATGCTACTGGCGCCTGTACTCGTTGAACTTAAATTATTGAATGTAACAAGCAACGGAGCAAAACCATTATCCGGAGTTGCAGAAAAATTGGCTGTTAAACTTCCAATAATAACGGGAATGCCAATGGTAGACTTGCAACCATTAATTGTATTTGTAACGATCACATGGTAATCGCCCGGCGTATTTGTAACTAACATCGATGAAGTTAAATTAGACGTTAAAGCCCCCGGTGGTACGTGCCATTCATAAATAAAGCCTGTTGTTGTTCCTGTTATAGTTGCAAATATTCCTACAGTAGGATTTGGCGCACAATCCAATGTAAAACTGGTTGAGGTCAATGGTGGTTCTGCAAAATCACTCGCTACATTATACGTTGCCGAATATGTACAGCCATTCACAACGGAAGTTGAAATAGATGTATGGGTGCCCGCAGCAGTTGTATTATATTGAGTACCCGGAATTCCACTTCCTACCGGAGGATACCAAAAATAAGTTGGAACTAATGCAGCCGCTAAAGTTGGTGTTACAATGGGAACGATCACCACATCGGCATTTTTACAGTTGATCACCGAATTGGTTAAAGCACTTATTGTGAATTTAGGTAAACGCACATCCTGATTTATTTGCACCGTTTTACTTGATACACACTTGTTATTATTGTCAACAGCCCCAACGGTAAATATTCCAACCATGGTAATATTATTTGTTGCGTTGGTAATAGCCGAATTAATTGTGACTGTATGATTTGGTGTCGGATTTATTGAATTAGAAGGAACTGCCGGAACTGTCCATGTAATAGTTGTGTTTGTATTACTACTAATTCCATTCAACACCATACTCGGATCCTTACAACTTAAAATACTTAACGATTGTATAAAATCAATGTTTGGAGCAATGGTATTTTGAATGATGGAAATGGATTGACTTGAGACACAATTATTGGTAAGATCTTTTACGTAGATCACATAAGTTCCCGGAATGGTGATATTGTTGAGATTTGGATTTGTTGTGAATGTTGTTGGTGTTCCGGTAACAGGTGGGATCATAAATGTATAATTCACCGGAGTATTGAGTACAGGAGATGTTATAACCGTTGTTACCTGCATACTTGTGATGCTTGTGCTTGCGCAACCAATTGTAAAATTAGATGGGCTTGTGACCGTAAATACAGGAACGCCCAATGAGGCTGTTACCAAAACAGATTGCGTTGTTCTACATCCTGTAATATTATAAACCGATTCAAACCAATAAGTACCGGGCTGGCCGGGAGAAAAAATATTTATTGTTCCTTGCGCTGCTCCAACATAAATGGTACTTGTGCCTTGAATGATGAACCAATTAGTAGTAACGTTTGGTCCCAAAGTACTTGTTCCTGTAAAAGTTCCGGGCGGAACACCACAAATAATATTCATTACACTTGGCGTTACAACCACCGCAGGCGCTGTAAAATTTTGATAGACCGTAAATGTTTTTGCAACATTACATCCTGTTGAAGTTGTTCCAACTACTTGTCCCGTACACGCTGTTGTAAAATTAAAACTTGGCCCAGCCACAGTTGGCGAACACGCGCTCCATACAAATGTCAAAGGATTACCATTAGTAACGCTTGTAGTTAATAATACATTTGGATTTAAACACGTGATCGTATAATCATTACTTGGATTGATGATGATAAAATCAGCTGGTTGCATGATCGGTGTTACCGAAAAATTCACAACAGTTGTACATCCGTTAGAAGTAGTAATGGTTGCTGAATTTGGACCTGGAACTAATCCTGCTGCTGTGGCTGAATTTACAGATGAATAACTTGCAGGTAGAGGACTCCATGTTGTTGTATAATTTGGACTTCCACTTGGTAAGAACGAAACTGCAATATTCACGCTATTATTTGTAGTTGTACACGAACTATTTAAAACAAGTGGGTTTGCTTGGGGTGCAGGATAAACTGTACCGTTAGCAGTGGTTGAATAAGTTACCATAACACTCGAACTATTTAATCCCGTAATGTAAAGAGTGTAAACAGTATTGGCCGTTGGCGAAACAGTAAAGTTTGGACTAGACTGCACCACCGCTGTTGGTTGAATAGAATAACTCGGATTAGTTAAATTAAAAAGATTTGGCATTGTTATCACCGTACTTGTTCCGTAGCATAAATAAAAATCAAAAGGCACAAGAGAACAACTGGCAATATTAAATTTGGCAATAAAAAAATCATCAGCATCCACGTTTGATTTATTATAAGCGCCGGCATAATTTTGCAAAGCATTACTAGTACTATAAAAACACCAATAACCAACAATAAATAAATAACCGTTATTATCTACTTTAAGGGAAGTTCCTTTTTCGTCAAAACCATCCGTTCCACAATACGTTGACCACAACATACTATTTAAAGGAGTGAAAGCTGCAAACCAAACATCATCAGAAGTTTGTTTTGTAGGAATATAAAAAGCTCCGTTGCCGGGGTTTGCTAAAGGAAGATCGGTAGACTCTGTATTGCCCGTTGTGTAAATATGTCCGCAATTATCGCTTACAACAGCACAACCATCATCATTATCGCTACCACCATAATACGTTGACCATACTTGCGCGCCGGGATTTGTAAATCGAATGTAAAATACGTCACTCGTATTTGCAGGACCTAATTTTATTGATTGGTAATATGCGCCACTTCCCGGATTTGCTAAAGGAAAATTAGAAGAGTACGTTTGTCCGATAACATAAATTGCTCCGCCTGCACTTACATTTGCTCCCCTTGCCATATCATCTGTTGAACCTCCATAATAAGTTCCCCAACTTCGAACACCAGCGTTATTGATGCGCACAATAAATGCATCTTTTTGTCCTGCATTAGCGGGTTGATAATAAGCGCCACCACCGGGGTTTTGTATTGGAAAATTTGTTGAGGCTGTTTCTCCAACGATCATCATCCCTACTGCCATATCTCTTGTAATGTAATGCGCTACATCATCGCCGTTGCCTCCGTAATAACTCGACCATACCTGCGCACCCGCTGCATTAAATTTTACAACAAATGCATCAAGTCCACCACCATTTACACCTTGATAATAAGTTCCGCCACCGGGATTATTCAAAGGAAAATTAGTGGAAAGTGTCCAACCAACCATAAAAACATTTCCTGCAGCATCGGTCACAACTCCTCTGGCGCCTTCACTTGCCGATCCTCCATAATACGTTGCCCATTGTAAATTACCATTATTAGTAAATTTCATGATAACTGCATCGCCGCCTTCATTATTTGTATTAACTCCACCGGCATAAACACTTTGATTATACGAACCTGCTTGATTTTGCAAGGGAAAATTACTCGACAAAGAACAACCTGCAACATAAACGTTGTTGTTATTATCAACAGTGATTGAAGCTCCATTATCATCATTTGTTCCTCCATAATATGTGCACCAAATAAGCGCGCCTATATTTGTGAATTTGAAAATAACGATATCTCCACCATGTCCTTCAACACTACTTGAACTTCCGCCATATGTTCCCTGAAAATATGCTCCACCACCGGGATTTATCACTGGCATGTTGGCCGTAGAAAAAGAATTTCCAACAACAAATACATTTCCGTTGGCATCGATCGCGTTAGAGACATCAGAATTTTTTTCCCACCAATCGCCGCCATAATACGTTCCCCAAATTAAATTAAGTGGTGGATCAATAGTTAGAGTTTGAGAGTGATCATAATCTTCAAGTTCATAAGAAATAATATTGTCTTTTAAACTATAAGATGTTCCAATTTCTTTTCCATTTACATAACTTACCGCTACACCTTCCTTTACTTCGCGCAAAGGCGTTTTTATAGTGATGGAGTTATTATGCTCTATCAATACATCAGCCCATTTATAAAGTAATTTTATTTGCGAGGGATCCGCATTTGGATGAACAACAAAATCATATTTTATCAAACCATTTTCTTTTTCACTTACATACCAGATCCAATCAATGCCTTCATAAATATTTTTAAAGGTTAACTTCTGAAATTGTTTTACATTGGTGATGTGTTTATCCGAAAGATAATAGTTAGAGAAAAAAACCAATTCATTTTCGGCAATTATGTTCTCCTTTTCAATACGAGCACCTAACAGATCAACATCCACCCTGTTGTATAAGATAGAATCTTGCGAATGTTCGCCCTTTTTATGGGGTTTATGCTCGCCGGCCGACTTAAAGAATAAATAAGAGATGCCCTTTTCCCCAAGGTAAATATCAGCATCCTTTGTTTTGAATCTGTAAAAATAATCTTCTAAGTAATTTCCTTTTTCATCGATAAATTGTCCTTTATTTTCTTCAAACCCTATCGCCGCTTTCTTATCTCCCGTACCAAAAGCATTCTGCATCGAAAAATTTGGTTTATCGTAAAGCAAACCATTGTTTGAAGCGATCAAATGAACGCTTAATGCTAAAAAAAGAAGAATATAATTAAAGATCTTTGAGCTCATATGATTTTTTTATCTAAATAAACTTACATTACCTTTCAGATCATATTCCTGTCCATCTTTTCCTGTTGCTTTGATAATGTAAAAATACGTTCCTTCTGCACAATCTTTTCCATATTGTGTCTTACCATCCCAAGCAAAATTTCCTGTATCACTGGTAAGCTCGTAAACTTTATTTCCCCATCTATCGTAAACTATCAAATACACTTCCGCCAAATTGCTTGATATTAATCGGAAGATATCATTTACTTTATCGCCATTTGGTGTGAACACGTTTGGTACTTCCAGTTTTGATGGCAATTCAACCACAATAGTTTTCATCCTCACATCCACACACATCCCTTTTTGTGCTTTTAAATACACTGTATAAGTTCCCGACGCAGTATAAGATGCACTTACAGGAGATGTATTGTACACGGTTGGTGTTGTTGCACCATTTCCATAACCCCAAGTTGAAATGATACTTGTTGCACCTGTACTTGTTGAACTTGTATTATTGAATGTAACCAGTAATGGCGCAAAACCATGGTCGGGACTTGGAACAAAATCAGCAATGATAGATCCGCCGATCACCGAATAATCTCCTTGGTTAACGCAACCATTCAATGTATTTGTAATAGTAACAAAATAATTTCCTGTCATGTTTGATGTTAATGCCGATCCGCTTAATGCAGATGTTAATGCTCCCGGAGGAACTGTCCACGAATATGTAAAGCCGGTTGTTGTTCCCGTTATTGCAGGGAATAATGTTACCGTTGGATTTGTTGCGCAATCTAAGGTAAATTCAGGAGAAACACCAACAGCAGGTGGCGTAACGTCAATTGCCACATTGTATGTTGCTGAATAGGTACAACCATTTACCACTGATGTGCAAATTGAAGTATGCGTGCCCGGTGCTGTTGAATTAAATTGCGTTCCCGGAATTCCACTTCCAACAGGTGGATACCAAACATATGTAGGAACTAATGCAACCGCTAATGTTGGTGTTACAATTGGAACGATCACAACATCGGGATTCTTACAATTGATAACAGAATTTGTAAGTGCACTAATAGTAAATTTTGGTAAGCGTATATCTTGTAAGATCTGCACGGTTTTACTAGAACTACACATATTATTTTGATCAACTGCACCAACGGTATAAATTCCTACCGCAGTAATATTATTTGAGGAGTTTGTTACCGCAGGATTTATTGTTACTGTTGTATTTGGTGTTGGATTAATAGAATTAGATGGGATTGCAGGAACAGTCCAAGTAATGGTTGTATTTGTATTGCTGCTAATTCCATTCAACACCATGCTCGGATCTCTACAACTTAAAATACTTAAAGGCTGAATAAAATCTACATTCGGTGCAAACGTATTTTGTATGATACTTATAGACTGTGATGAGATGCAATTATTAGTTAGATCTTTCACATAGATCACATAAATTCCGGGAACAGTAATATTATTTAAATTCGGATTTGTTGTGAATGTTGTTGGTGTTCCGGTAACGGGTGGTATCATGAATGTATAATTCACAGGAACGTTTAACACAGGAGAAGTAATTACCGTTGTTACTTGCATACTGGTTATACTTTTACTCGCGCAACCAATGGTAAAATTAGTTGGACTCGTAATTGTAAATATAGGGACACCAACGGATGCGGTTACTTGAACAGACTTAGTAGACTTACATCCCGTTAAATTATTTACCGATTCTCCCCAATACACCCCTGGTGATCCGGCGCAGAAAACATTTATTGTTCCTTGCGCTGCGCCAACATATATGGTGTTTGTTCCCGAGACCTGAAACCAATTTGTTGTCACGTTTGGTCCTAAATTACTGGTAAGTGTAAAACATCCACTTCCACCCGCGCACGTGATATTATTTATAGTTGGCGTAATAGCAATTGTTGGAGATGTAAAATTCTGATAAATTGTAAACGTTTGTACAAATTGGCAACCGGTTGGACTTGTTCCTATCACTTGTCCAGTGCATGGTTGACTAAAATTCATACTTGTACCTACAACCGAGCCTGTACAACTTGGGAACCATGTAAAAGTTAGTGGCACGGCATTGGTAATACTTGTGGTCAACACAATATTTGTATTCAAACATGTAATTGTGTAATCGTTACTTGGATTAACGATCACAAAACTTGCTGGTTGAGGAACAGGCGGAACAGTGAACGTAACACTGGTGGTACATCCTGCTGATGTTGTTATGGTAACATTATTTGCACCCGGCACTAATCCGGAAGCGGTTCCACTATTTACGGTTGTAACTGTTCCGGGTAAAGGACTCCATGTGCATGTATAATTAGGACTTCCACTTGGATTAAAGGTTATATTTAAATTAACGCTGCTAGTGACTGGATTAGCGCAAGTTCCGTTCATTACAATTGGATTAGTAGTAGGTGTTGGGTTAACGGAAACTGTTGCAATAACCGAATACGTTACAATTTGACTAACAGAATTTGTTCCTGTTACATACAATGAATACGTAGTAGAAGTTGATGGTGAAACAGTAAAAACAGGAGTTGCTTGAACTGTTGCGCCCGGTTGTATAGAATAACTTGGATTAGCTAATTGAAATGGATTTCCAATGCTTACGGTCGTTACAGCGCCATTACAAATAGCAACACTTGAATTAGCAGAACACATGAATGATGCTGCATCGCTAGACCCTGAAGTTGGTCCCGGAATAACATTCATTACAGTGAAAGACGTATTTGTAGCAAGGTTGATCGCACCCAAAGTCCCGGACGCAGCAGCGCCTGCAATTCCATAAATATAACCATTCAATCCCATGGCAACTCCGCCCCAAGTGCTAGCGGGTGTATAAGTTGTAATTGTAGAGGTAACTATGACACCTGCTGTAGTGATCTTGTGTGTTTGTGTGTACAAGTGGTTATCAAAAATATTATAAACTATATCAATGAAACCGCCTGTGTTTGGAATATTATAAGGGCCTAACACTTGCGAACATGTGGTCACATCCCATGCAACAAGATTTGTTCCGTTCATGGTCCAGAATCGATTTTGATTATCAAAACAACCGTAAGCACTAGTGAATCCAAGATTGCAAACCATAGTAGTTCCTCCTACAGCATCCAAACGCATCAAATTATTTCCTTGTAAAAAATATAAAAAACCATCCTGTGAATTCGCGGCGAGCGCATTATGTTGTGCTGTGTTCATTGCAAACATAGTTGTAACAACAGGCGTTGCGGTATAATTACTAACATAAGCCAATGATCCGTTTGCACCTACACCTTGAAAAAAGTAAAGGCGCATACCATTATCACAAGGAAATGTGTTTTGCGAAAAAGATACGTTGGTAAAACCGATGCAAATAGCAAAAAGAATAAGACTCCGTTGTATTCCTTTCAAAAATCGTGATGCTGTCATGTTCATACGTTTTAGTTAGTAAAAAAGGTATTCGGGGTCAAAATGAGTACCCCCTATTATCACAATATTAGTGCCAAGAATTGTTAAAACCAATGCCAAAACAGAGGCATTCTTCGAAGGACAAACAAGGTAAAAATGAGCAACTAAATAATGAGTTTAAATAAGGTTCGTAAAACACCTATGAACAGGGCTATACAGGTCATTGCTCCAAAATAAATTAATAAAATGAGTGCTTAAGATTTGAAAGGCAAAACAGAAGTTTTTATGCTTTTATCTGAACAAACTTACATTGCCCTTGGTTTCATATTCCACGCCATCCTTGCCCGTGGCTTTTATCACATAAAAATAAGCACCGTCGGCGCAGTTTCTTCCGGTTTGATCTTTCCCATCCCAACCAAAATTGCCTGTTTCGCTTGTAAGTTCATACACCATTCTTCCCCAGCGATCATAAATTCCAATGTAGACTTCTTTTAAACTGCTACCAATTAAACGGAAAATATCATTTGATCCATCACCATTTGGAGTAAATACATTTGGAATTTCCATTTTCGAACGGATCTCCACTTGAATTATTTTTGTTATTTGATCGGTACAAGTTCCTTTTTTCACCAGCAATATCACACTATAGGTTCCGGGTGCGGAATACGTTGCAGAAGTGAGAACATTATTTGGAATATTCTTATAAATATCACCATTACCAAAGCCCCAAGTAGAAGTTATACTCGTGTTTCCTGTACTTGTTGAACTTGTGTTTGTGAATGTAACACTCAGTGGCGCGTAACCAAACATTGGTTCTGCAATAAAATTAGCTTTTATTCCACCTTCGTTTACTTGAAACATTCCTTGAGATGAACATCCATTAATAGTATTTGTAATTGAAATAAAATAATTACCAATAATATTGCTGGTTAAATTCAAAGCGTTGAGATTGGATGTGAGTGCTCCTGCAGGAACTGTCCATGTATAAGTTAATCCCACAGTTGAACCGGTAATGGTAGGCGTAATTAATACCGTAGGATTTGTATTGCAAT
Source organism: Sphingobacteriaceae bacterium (assembly GCA_023251775.1). Lineage (GTDB taxonomy): Bacteria > Bacteroidota > Bacteroidia > B-17B0 > Aurantibacillaceae > Aurantibacillus. The sequence continues at coordinate 12,391 of JAHEYC010000035.1, forward strand.
CAAGAATAAATGGCAGAGAAAATTCAAGAGCCGGTGGTACAAGATCACTCGCTACATTATACGTTGCAGAATAGGTACAACCATTTACCACCGAAGTAGAAATTGCAGTATGAGTTCCTGCCGCGGTTGAATTGAATTGAGTTCCCGGCAAGGCGTTCCCTACAGGAGGAAACCAAACATACGTTGGAACTAAAGCAACAGCAAGTGTTGGCGTTACAATTGGGACAATAACAACATCGGCATTTTTACAATTTATAACTGAATTAGTAAGTGCGCTTATAGTGAATTTCGGTAAACGCACATCTTGAATGATCTGAACCATTTTTGTGGCGCTACATAAATTATTATTATCAACTGCACCAACGGTCCATGTTCCAAGTAAAGTTAGAACATCAGAAGCGCCGGTTAAAGTTGTATTTATGACAACTGTTGCATTAGCAGTTGGATTTATTGAATTGGATGGAATTGCAGGAACTGTCCACGTGATGGTTGTATTTGTATTACTACTTATTCCATTCAATACCATACTCGGATCTCTACAGCTCAAAATACTTAAGGGCTGAATGAAATTTACGTTTGGTACAATTGTGTTTTGGATGATACTAATGGATTGCGAAGAGATGCAATTATTTGTAAGATCCTTTACATAGATCACATAAGTTCCGGGGACAGTGATATTATTTAAATTCGGATTTGTAGTAAATGTTGTTGGTGTAGAAGTTACCGGCGGGATCATGAATGTATAATTTACCGGAACGTTTGGTACAGGCGATGTAATTACTGTTGTTACTTGCATGCTAGTAATACTTTTGCTTGAACAACCGATCGTAAAATTAGTTGGGCTTGTGATCGTGAAAATTGGAACGCCAACCGATGCAGAGACTTGAACTGATTTGGTAGATCTACATCCCGTTAAATTATAAACCGATTCTCCCCAATAAATACCCGGCTGGCCAGGACAGAAAATGTTTAGTGTTCCTTGAGCAGCTCCAACATAAACTGTGTTTGATCCTGATACTTGAAACCAATTTGTTGTAACATTTGGTCCCAAATTACTTGTTAGTGTAAAACATCCACTTCCACCCGCGCACGTAATATTATTTACGGTTGGTGTGATAACAATTGTTGGTGAAGTAAGATTTTGGTAAACGGTAAATGTTTGAACAAATTGACATCCTGTAGAACTCGTTCCGATCACTTGTCCTGTACACGCTTGATTAAAATTCATACTTGTGCCAACAACAGAGCCGGTGCAGCTTGGGAACCATGTATAAGTTAACTGAACACCATTAGTGATACTTGTAGTTAACGCTACATTTGGATTTAAGCATGTAACTGTATAATCATTACTTGGATTTACAATAACAAAACTTGCCGGTTGAGGAATTGGAGGTACATTAAAACTAAACGAAGTAACACATCCATCGGAAGTTGTAACTGTAACGTTATTTATTCCAGGAACTAATCCTGATGCTGTTCCGCTATTTACAACAGTTACCGTGCTTGGCAAAGGACTCCAGCTCACTGTATAATTAGGACTTCCACTTGGATTAAATGAGATATTAAGATTTACGCTACTTGTTATAGGATTAGCACAAGTACCATTAATAACACTTGGTGAAACAACAGGACCGGGAAGTAATGTAACAGTTACCATTGCTGATTGCGTAATTACAACACTATTCACATTTACTCCGGAAACGATCAAGGTATAAGTAGTATTTACTGTTGGGCTAACAACAAAAGATGGATTTACTTGAACAACAGGACCAGGTAATAGAGTGTAAACTGCTGCCGCTAAACAGTTTTGACCATTAATGCTAATGGTTGCATTAGCCCCTGGACAAACAGAGGTAGTATAATTTGAAGGAACTCCTGTAGATGCAAATTTTGCAATAAAGCAATCATCACCACCACCATTATTAATTGAATTATAAAATGCACCACCACCTGGATTTACTACAGGATAAGCCGTTGAATTAGTTGACCATTCTCCGGAGAGATAAAAATTTCCATTATTGTCAACTGTAGTTGACTCACGAAAATCGCCTCCTACTCCACCAAAATAAGTTCCCCAGATCTGTGTGCCGTTATTTGCGAACTTAGTTAAAAATTGATCGTTAAACCCACCACTAAAAGTAGGATTATAATAACATGTACTGCAAGCGTTCAGCAATGGCATTACATTAGAGGTAGTGTAAAAACAAATATAAATATTGTTACATAGATCAACTACTAAGTTATCATTCGCAAAAATACCTTCACTTCCGGGACCTCCAAAGTATGTAGACCAAAGACGCAGGCCTAAATTATTGAACTTAATAATAAATCCATCATTACCTCCTGCAATAGTTGCTTGAAAAAATGTTCCAGCATTCAATAGCGGGAAATTCGTAGAACCTGTTACTCCTGATATAAATACATTTCCGTTTGAATCGCAATCAATTGAATTTGCAATATCCGAAGAGCTGCCTCCATAATAAGTAGCCCATAAACGATTTCCAAGATTGTCGAATTTTACGATGCAAGCTTCATTATTACCTGTATTTGTTGCTTGAAAAAAAGTAGCAGCGTTTTGCGTTGGAAAACCTAGAGAACTTGTTTGGCCTGTAAGAAACAAATTGCCATTATTATCTAACGTAAGTGCATTGAACTGATCTGTTAGTTCACCGCCATAATAAGTAGCCCATATACGATTTCCAATATTATCAAATTTCAAAATAAACGCATCGCTGGTTCCGTTTATGGCGCCTTGATAAAATGTACCTGAATTTAGTGTAGGAAAATTAGCTGACGAAGTACTGCCGCAAACAAAAAGCTTTCCTGTTGCATCAACTCCAATTGAAGAGCCTTGATCTTGTGATACTCCTCCGTAAAATGTAGCCCAAAGTCGATTTCCTGAATTGTCAAACTTTAGAATAAATGCATCAGATGAACCTCCCATTGTTCCTTGGAAAAAGGTGCCTGAGTTTTGTATCGGAAAATCGAATGAATTTGTAAGGCCTGTTACAAATAAATTGCCGTTAGCATCGCAAACAGCACTGTATCCCATATCGCTGCTACTACCGCCATAGAATGTTGACCAAACCATTGCACCGGTAGCACTAAATTTTGTTATGAAAAGATCGGTTCCGCCATTTATAGAGCCTTGAAAATAAGTACTATTATTTTGTAAGGGATAATTTACAGATATTAAATAACCGGTTGTATAAACATTTCCGGCAGCGTCGTTGGTTAGAGTTAAAGGTCCTTCAAAACTTGATCCGCCAAAAAAAGTAGCCCATGTTAATTGTGGATCTATGATTAGATCAGATGTCCTCGAAGATAATTCTGTTCCCGAAAGATCAAATACAATAGAGGTTTCATAACCTTCATCTTCGTTATTTTCTATTTTCCTTTGATAATTTAATTTGAATTCGCTTGGAATTTTAATATCGCTCAAAAAACTGATTGGAGCATTCTCCTTTATTTTTCCAAGAGTAGTGCTTATCTCAATTTCACCGTTCGCATTCAGAAAAATAGGTTTTTTAGAAATGTAAACAAGCTCAATATCTTTTGGATTTGCATTTGGATGCACAACAAAATCGTACTTTACACCTTTTTCGTTGTTATTATACAATACCCAATCAATTCCGGGATAAATTTCTTTGATAGTTATCTTTTCGTAATCATAAACCTGTCCTACTCCATTCGGGATATGCCCATTAAAAAACTGTTTAAAATAAGTAGACGCGCCCTCCTTAATTATATTTTCTTTTTTGATGTTAGCACCTTTGAGCAAAACATCAACTCTATTCCATTCTATCTCTATATTCTCATCATCAAATCCGCCAAAATTTTCTTTAACGCCTTTTTCCTTTTCTTCTTCTTCGCCTTTAAAAAGCATATAGGTCAAACCCTTTTCGGTGATGAACATATTTAAACCCGGACTTTCGGCTTTAAATAAAACAAACGGAACTGGATCTCCGTTTAAGTCAACCATCTGTCCTTTATTCTCGGTAAAAAAATTTGGTATTCTTGGAGCATTAGAAATTCCAGGTTTTTCGCCGGCATTGGCCGAAACAAAAATGAAGCAAAGGAATAAAATGAAGATATTTCTAAGGCCGATCATAAGTAAATATAAACAAAATAATCTTTCTTTAAAATAATACTAATGAGCTCTTAATTCAGCTCCGTTGCCTACCCGCTTTAAAGCCACGAATTGCACTAATTTTCACTAATCTGTGTGTGTCAAGCGATCAAATTACACTAATCTGTGCTTGCTAACTAGATCTAGTAACACATAGTTTGTGAAATTTTTGTAAACCCAGATTAGTGAAAATTCGTGAAATTCGTGGCTATTTTAACTCGTCCGAATAGATCACATGAGGGTCGGTGCGCAAATTGTAATGACTAGCCATTACTTCTCCGTAAGCCCCTGCGCTGCGAATAGCAATAAGATCGCCTCGTTTTGTTTCGGATAATAAAACTGCTTTTCCAAAACAATCGCTGCTTTCGCAAATTGGTCCTACCACATCGTATTTTACGAAAGGCTGAGATGAATTTGAAATATTTTCGATCTTATGATAGGCTTGGTACAAAGCCGGACGGATTAATTCCGTCATGCCGGCATCTAATATTGCAAAATTTGTAGCTATTCCCGTTTTGATATAAAGAACTTTACTAATTAAACTTCCACATTGTCCTACAAAAGCACGGCCCAATTCAAAATGTACTTGTTGAGTAGGTTTTAATTCCAAGAACTGTTTGAATACATTAAAGAAAGATCCAAAATCTACAATAGCCTCCGAATCGGGTTGATGGTAATTAATTCCTAAACCACCGCCTACATTAATGTTCGGTAATAAATATCCTTTTTCAATGAACCATTTATTTATCTCATTCACACGTTGACATAAATTTCTAAATGGGGTTAAACTTCCAATTTGAGAACCAATATGAAAATGTAAACCGATCAATTCAATATTTGGTAATTGTTTTATTAAAGCTAATACGTCGTCAAATTCGTATGGATTAATACCAAATTTATTTTCTTCTAAACCTGTTGTAATATATTTATGCGTATGTGCATCCACATTTGGATTGATACGTAAAGCTATTCTAGCTTTTTTCTTTTTTGCTTTGGCTAATTCGTTTATAACGGTAAGTTCGGCTTTGCTTTCTGCATTAAAACAAAAAATATCTTTGTCTAAGGCGAAATTTATTTCCGCATCACTCTTCCCTACTCCGGCAAAAACAATATCTGCAGGTTTAAATCCGCATAAATATGCGCGTTTAACTTCATTGCCACTTACGCAATCTGCTCCAAAGCCAGCTTCGCGAATTAATTTGAGAATTTTTGTATTTGAATTTGCTTTTAGAGCGTAATGAATATGATATTCCTTAGGTGCTGCTTTTTTTACAGCGTCTAATGTTTTTTTGAGAAGATCAATATCGTAATAGTAAAAAGGAGTTTCTTTTGTACTAAACTGATCTAGTTGTTTTTTTGTGAACATATCCGATCGGTTTAATAATTAAAAATTCCTTTGTTCAAAGCCATCATAGCCTCTTTCTTTTTATCGGCATTTACCAATACCGAAATGTTGTTTGCGCTTCCGCCATAAGAGACCATCCGCAATGGAATATCTTTTAAAGCTTCCATCACTTTAAATCCATAACCTTGTTTTTCTTTTGATAGATTTCCTACAATACAAATAATAGCTTGATCTTTTTCTACTTCTACAACTGCAATTTCCCTTAGCTCTTTTAAGATCTCATCCAAATTTTTATCATTATCAATAGTTAAGGATACTGCCACCTCACTGGTGGTGATCATGTCAATGGATGTTTTGAAACGTTCAAATATTTCGAATACTGCACGCAAAAAACCATGAGCTAAAAGCATTCGATCACTTTTGATATTAATAGCGGTAATTCCATCCTTTGCAGCAATGGCTTTAATTCCTTCTTTGGAATCTACATTAGCAATTAATGTTCCTTCCGCTTCGGGTTGCATAGTGTTCTTTAAGCGAACAGGAATATTTCTCTTTTGCGCAGGTAAAATGCAGGTTGGATGTAAAATTTTTGCTCCGAAGTACGCTAACTCAGCTGCTTCATCAAAACTTAATTCTTTAATAGGATGCGTTTTATTTACAATGCGCGGATCGTTATTGTGCATGCCATCAATATCGGTCCAAATTTGAACTTCTTCGCTGCGAATGGCCGCGCCAACAATAGAAGCCGTATAATCGCTTCCGCCACGTTTTAAATTATCAATTTCTCCAAAAGCATTGCGACAAATATAACCTTGAGTAATAAATAAATTAGCACCCGGATATTTTTTTAATTCCGCCGTTAAATTTGTTTCTACATAAGCCATATCGGGCTCATCATTAGCGTCAATTCGCATAAAATTCAACGCGGGCAATAAAACAGAGTTCACACCAATTTCTTGCAAATAAAAATGGAACATGGCAGTACTCAACAATTCTCCTTGGGCCAAAATGGCTTTTTCTTCATTGGCCGTGAACATATCCAAGGTAAAATTTTTGATATACTCAAAATGATTATGGATAAGGTCTTTTGCTTTTGCTAATGACTCTTGTTTAGAATACAATTCTGAAATTTCTTTTTCGTACTTGGTCTTTAATTTTGAAATTAATTCGTTGGCTAGTACTGCATTTTTTGAGTACAAAGCATTATTTATTTCCACTAGCGAATTTGTAGTTCCGCTCATAGCACTTAATACCACAATTTTTGGTGTAGTATTCACCACCAATTTTGTGAGGTCTTTTATTCGTTGGGCGCTTCCTACACTGGTTCCGCCAAATTTTTGGATCAACATATATTATACAATTTCACTCGTTTTTGGGTGGGCTAAATTAAACTTTTATTCGGTTTTAAAATGAGTTTTTTATTAAGAAAAGGAGCACATAGCCCCAAGGAACATTACATACGGCTTGGCAGCCATTTACACTTGGATTTTATAGTAAGCATGTGTTTCATTCGAGGGAATAAAGGAAATAAATTTCAACGAAATTGCAAAACTCGACTTTGTTTTAACAATAACTGGGATTTTTGGCATAGTAGTTGTAGATTAATAAGAATGAAATTTTCAAGGATCGCCATATTCTATTTATTACTTATGAGCTTTTCAGCAAAGGCACAGAATACTGTGTGTTTAAATAATCAAACCTCTATTCCCTGCAATAAGTACTATGCGGCCGGTGATTTTAATAACGACAATGTTGTCGATTTTGTAATGCCAGCTTACGTTGGTTATACTTTTGGAATCAATTTATCAAACGGCTCCCAATCGTATGCTTCCCCGAGTTTTTATACGGTTGCAGGAACACCTCTTTATTTGGCGGCTGGAGATTTTAATAATGATGGAAATGATGATCTAGCCATTAGCTGTTATGATTCAAACAGAGTTGTACTCAAATATGGAAATGGAGTCGGCAGTTTTACCTCTTCAACTAATTATGGCTTCGTTTTTCCTCCGGGGTTTATTAAAAGTGGTGATCTTAATAACGATGGTCTCTTGGACTTTGCCGTTTCAACAAGCACAAATAGTTTTTGGGTTTATAAAAACAATGGCATAGGAGGATTTAATACTATACAATATACTTATCCGGCTCAAACGATCGATATCGAGGATTACGACAATAATGGATCCAAAGATCTTTACATTACTGATTATTCCGGGGGCGCCTATTTTTTGCAGAATTTAGGAAACGGTACTTTTAATTCTCCAATTACAACCGGTTTGTACTTGAACTGCGCTTTTGATCTTAATAACGATGGCAAGAAAGACCTCTTTAGCTGGAATTCATATAGCCTTCAAGTTTCATTAGGGACGGGGAATTTTAATTTTTCCGCGCCAAGTATTATCGCAAGTCCTTATCAATATACCGGTTTAGTGAATGAAGGCGACATTAACGGCGATGGCCTCTTAGACATTAGCTTTTATAGCATGACACTATCATCAATATATGAAGTAGCTGTTCGTCTTAATAATGGAAGCGGTGGATTTTTGGCACCAATTATCTATACAGCAAATCCCGGTATTGGGTTAATGGAAGGAATTGCGTCAATGGATGTTGATGGGAATGGAAAGGCAGATCTTGTTATATATGCCGATAACGCTCCAAGATTAACTATGCTCTATAATTGTTCAGTGACAGATGTAAAAAAAATAAAAGGCTCAAATTTATTGATCAAGATCTCTCCAAACCCTTCAAACAGCATTTTTAAAATTAGTTCTGAGATCGATATTAGAAGTATTGCAATACAAGATATCAACGGAAAAATTATTCTTCAATCAAAACAAACAAATTACATTGATCTTGGTAATTACTCAAACGGAATTTATTTCCTAAGAGTTGAAACCGTAGATGGAGAAATAGGCAATTACAAACTAATTAAGACAGACTGATCTGCAATTTGCTCAATTTGCCAATCTGCAATTTAAAATCACTTCTTCAACATCCCCAACCTGATCTGAGTCAATATTCGCTTAGTATACAAAGGGAAATCCCCATTCATCATCCAATTATAATAACTGGGCTCTTTTTCAAAAATTTCAACAATAAGTTTGTCCTTGTGCTTTCCGAAGTTAAAGACCTCCTGCCCTTTTTCGTTATAGGCTAATCGACCGGCCAGGTCAACAAATTTGTTCTTCATCGGACTTATCTCGCTCAGTTTGGCAATATTATTCACCACAGGTTTGTAGGTATTACCTTTTTCATCAATCAACTCTGCGTTTTCGTAACGTTCCAATTGTGCTTTAAATATTTCGAAGGTTGCAGTAGTATCAGCTTCCGCCGTGTGAGCATTCTCTAAAATTTTACTGCAATAAAATTTATAAGCGGCCGCTAAATTTCGTGGTTCCATCACATGAAAAATATTTTGAACGTCCACCAATTTTCTATTCTTAAGATCAAAATCCAATTCTGCTCGCAATAATTCTTCAACCAACATAGGAACATCAAATTTATTACTGTTATATCCTGCCAGGTCGGAATTTCCAATGAATTGTATTATTTGCGGACCAATTTGTTTTATAGTAGGACAATCTTTTATATCCTTTTCATAAATGCCATGCAATTTTGAAACTTTATCGGGAATTGGCATTTCGGGATTAATTCTCCAGGTATGTGTTTCGGTTGAATTATCCACATTTACTTTCAACATGCAGACCTCAACAATACGATCCAAACCAATGGTCAGGCCTGTGGCCTCAAGGTCGAAAAATACAATAGGTTTGGTGAGGTTTAGGTTCATCATGGTAAATATATGAATTTTTTAGAGGCAGATACCATAACCATTCTAGAAACAGAAATCCTTAATTATTATACGATCTTAAATTCTTGAGAACTTCCTTTTCGTCCTTCGTTCCGCCCACTAATGCATTAATTTTATGCATCACATCATCCAAAATTGAATCAGGACAACTTGCCCCGCTTGTAATGACAATGTTTAATGGACGTTTGGTTGGAAGAAAATTGTTTGTAGTAAGATCTTTCTTATTATGATAATCAAAATGATGAATAGTTGTTCTATCAATCTCTTTAGCAGAAGAAATAAAATACGTTGGAAATTTTCGTTCGCATAATTCCACTAAATGCGATGTATTACTGCTATTATATCCTCCAACAACAATAGCAAGGTCTGCATCAGTTTCTAATAAGCCATAAGTTGCATCTTGATTTTCGTTTGTAGCGTAACATAAAGTATCATGGGTATCGGCATAATGATCTTTTATTTTATCAGCTCCAAATTTTTTGATCATTACGTGTTTAAAATATTCTGCTATCTCTTCCGTTTCAGTGGCCAACATGGTGGTTTGATTGATCACGCCAACCTTTTCGAAATGTTTTTTAATATCAAATCCTTTTGAGAATTTATCTTTGAATGTTTTCTCAAATTCCTCTTGGGTTTTATTTCCTGCGATAAACTCGGTTAATAATTTCGCTTCTTCCATATCGTGCAATACAATAACAGCTGCCGAATGTTTTTCGCTGCGAGAAAAAGTTGATCGCGTTTCCTCGTGCGTATTTTTTCCGTGGATAATGATGGTATGTTTACTTTCACCAATTTGTTCCGATTTTTTCCACACGCGCTCCACAAACGGACATGTTGTATTATATGCTTCGGTTTTAATTCCTTTTTTCTCTAACAGATCTATCAATTGCAAAGGGGCGCCAAAAGCAGGGATCATCACCACATCTTCTTTTTTCAGAACATCAAACGAAATTAATTGCTCGCCATGAGTATCTTGTAAAAATTGTACGCCTCTTTCCGTTAAGTCTTTATTCACTTCCGGATTATGGATCATTTGACTTAGCAAATAGATCTTCTTGCCTTTATTTTCCTCTAAAGCTTTAAATGCAATTTCAATCGCGTTCTCTACACCGTAACAAAAACCAAAATGACGAGCGATAAAATAATTTACGGGACCAAAATCCAAAACCGTGGGACTATTATCCTTTTTACGAGGATCTAGAATTTTTCTAAACTGTTTTACTTTAGAAATAATAGGGCTTCTATAAAATTCGGGAACGTTGAAGGTTTTCATTTTCTATTTTTTGTCGTTGCCCTCAGGTCGCACTTCGCCTACGCTCAGTGTGACATGCCTAGACAGAGGGCTTTCATAACCTGTAATTCCATTCATTAAAACCACAGTCACCCTGAGCGAAGTCGAAGGGCTGCGTTATGAAAGAAATACAGAACACAAAGTTAACACTTAATTCTACTTTTTATTCCTCGGATGATAACTCAAAATATTCTCTCTAAGGTATTGTTTATCAAGGTGAGTATAGATCTCGGTTGTTGTAATACTTTCGTGGCCTAACATTTCCTGTACGGCTCTTAGATCCGCCCCACCTTCCACTAAATGAGTAGCAAATGAATGCCTAAATGTGTGCGGACTCAATTTCTTTTTGATGCCGGCTTTTTTGGCAAGGTCCTTAATAATATAAAAAACCATCACGCGCGAGAGTTTTGCTCCTCTTTTATTCAAATACACAACATCTTCATTTCCTTTTTTTATTGGGACATGATTACGAATAGCTTTCAAATAGTTCTCAATTAATTTTTTTCCTGAGCGCCCAATAGGAACCAAGCGTTCTTTATCACCTTTTCCGGTTACTTTAATATAATCTTCATTCAAGTGTAGATCACTAATTCTTAAATTAACTAACTCACTAACTCGTAACCCACAACTGTAAAGGGTTTCGAGCATACTCACATTTCTTTCACCATCAGGTTTACTTCTATCAATGAGGCTCATCATCTTATCAATTTCCTCCACATTTAAATAAACCGGAAGTTTACGCGCGAGTTTTGGTCCTTCAATTAAGTCGGCAGGACTAGAAGGAATGTCATTTTCCAAAACCAAAAATTTATAAAATGCTTTTATTCCCGAAATTACTCTGGCTTGCGAAGAAGCTGTGATACCAAGCTCCGAGAGCCACTCAATAAATTTTAGTAATTGTTTGTAGGTGTATTTATCGGGACTTTTGCCTTTTAAAAAAAGTTCGGCGTATTGTTTTAATTTTAAAAGATCATCTGTATATGCTTCAATGGAATTTTTCGACAACGATCGCTCCAATTGCAAATACTGCTTAAACCTTACTAAATATGTTTCCCAATTAGACATTTTTATTTTTATTATTTGGGCGTGCCCCTCACAGGACACACTCTGGAAAGCTCGGGTCGGGCTTTCGCCACTCGCTCTTTTTTATCATTATGGAACTACCCACGATAAAAAAGGAGCTCAAACAATGGCTCTCCCGATAGCTATCGGGACCCTCACGCGGCAGTTTGGAAAGTTGTTACTTAAAACTACCACGATATATTCAATTGCTCAATTACCTATATAACGCTATCTTTGCATTAAGATATGAAGCTCGCCATAATTAACGGACCAAATTTAAACCTTTTAGGCAAAAGGGAGCCGGGTATTTATGGACATGAGAGTTTTGATAGCTTTTTGTTTGACTTAAAGCAAAAGTTCAAGCATGTTGCTTTTGAATATTACCAAAGTAATGTGGAGGGCGAGCTTATCAATAAAATTCAGGACTTAGGTTTTACGTACGATGGCATTATTTTGAATGCCGGAGGATATACGCACACTTCGGTGGCACTTGCCGACGCAGTTGCAGCTATTAAAACACCCGTTATTGAAGTCCACATAAGTAATATTTTTGCTCGGGAAGATTACCGTCATGTTTCTTTAATTGCGCCAAAGTGCAAAGGAAGTATTAGTGGTTTTGGCTTAAAAAGCTATGAGTTGGCGGTGCAGAGTTTTTTGGAGTAATGCAAACGATCTGCAATTTGTAATTTGCCATCTGAAATCCAAAAAAAATCCGCACCGGTTTCCCAATGCGGACCTTTAAAAAAAATTTATTTAATTAAGAACAGCTACGGCAATTACTTGGCGTAGTGGTTTTACCTTCCACTGTATTTTTGCAAAGGAAACAATCGATAGGGCTTGTGATCTCGAGTTTACCTCTAATAATACAATTAGACACTGAAGCCAATTTATTTCCGGTTGATGTAACTTTGCCTTCAATTACACATCCTTGAAGCATTAAGGTGCTTGCACCTATAACCTCAATTTTACCTTCGGTTGTACCTCCATCAACAAACACAAAAGAATTTGCAGTTGTTGATTCAATTTTACCTTCTGATTTAGTATTATCTATAACAGCCAAAAAACCACCGCTTACAGTGATCTTTCCATCAAAATTTGCAGCACTAACAATGGCAAATTCGCCTGAACCAACCAAAATATTATCGGCAACAGTTCCGGTATATAAAGTTGCGCTTTTTCCTGAAGGCTTCAGTCCCGACGCGATAGACGAGCCATCCACATTAAAATCCACTAGATCACCTACGTTGGCGGTTGTTGCTTCGGTAAAAGTGGCATACGAACCCGCAGGTATAGTTGCTGTTGTGGTTGCAGTTAATGATGTTCCATCGCCACCAATGGTGCCTGATCCTGTTCCCGTTGTAGTAGCGGTTTCAGTTAGTAATATTCTGCCGCTGTTTGTACCACCGGAGCTTCCGCCGCCGGATTTTATTGTGATAATACCTTTTGCCATGATTTCTAGTTTTAGTGGTTTGTAATAATGTTATTGGTATACAAGATATAATCTTTTTTTTGAATATTCAATAATTTTCTTAATATTAGTATTCTATATATGAAGATAAGAGTTTTAACATTTCTGATCTGTGCTTTCGGTTGTAAACTCGGAATACCTTCCAATTTAGATTCGCTAAAAAAAGCGATCAAAACCGCTTCCCGTGAAGAAAAGCTGAAGATCCTTAGAGAGATATCTAATCATTACGTTACAGTAAACACTGATTCAGCTTTTAAATATGGTCAAATTGGTTTGGGACTATCAAAGAAATCAGGTTTTGAGTTATTTGAAGCGGATTTCTTTATAAACATAGGTAATTCATATGTACAGACAGGCGATTATCCAAGGGCAATGGAGAATTATATTGAGGCTGAAAAAATATATGATGGAAAAAAAGATATGGGTGGAAGGGCTCTAACATTCATGAATATCGGCTACATTTTCCAACTCCAGAATTTGCCTGATAAGGCAACAACCAAATATGAAAGCGGTTTACTAATTGCTAAGGATGCAAACAGAAAAGACATTGAAGCGCAGATCTATGGACACCTCGGGGGGCTATCCTACTCTCTAAATAACAAAGCCAAGGCTCTTGAATATTTTAGTCTTTCGCTAAAAACCAATCAAGAAATTAATAATATTCCGGGTATAATGGAAGGCCTGAATAACACAGCTGTTGTTTATCAAGAATTAGGCCGTTATGAAGAAGCCTTACAAAATTTTAGAATTGATTTGAAGTATGCTGAAAAGACTGGCATAAAAAAAGATGTTATCGCTGTTTTACATAATATTGGTTTAGTTTATAAAGACGGAAAAAAATACAATGAGGCGTTTCGATACCTTGATAGCAGCGTAATACTTGCAAAAAATATAAAAGATTTTGAAAATCTCCGAGAAATATATACTACCCTCTCTGAAATTTATAAAGCGCAAAATAATGTAGACAAAGTATTTGATTATTTAATATTGTCTTCTGCGGCAAAGGACTCAAGTATTAATCAAGCACGAGACAAGCAGTTTTTTGAAATGAATACCAAATACGACACAGAAAAGAAAGAAGCTGAAAATAAATTATTAAAGACCGAAGGAGAAAAACAAAGAGTGGTATTGTTTGGAATTGGAATTGGTTTAGTTTTAGTTCTTTTGTTGGCCTATTTTATTTATAGGAATTATAAAGTACAGCAAAGGGCCAATGTTTTATTAGGAGAACAAAACACTGAAATAAAAGAACAAAAGCACATTATTGAAGATAAACAAAAAGAGATCCTTGATTCAATTGCTTACGCTAAAAAACTACAGGAAGCCATTTTGCCACCTTTAAATTTATTACACGAGTACTTGGATAAGATGTTTTTATACTACCAACCAAAGGATATTGTGGCCGGTGATTTTTATTGGATGGAAACAGTTGGTGCAAAAACTAATGAACAGGTTCTTATTGCAGCGGCTGATTCAACCGGTCATGGTGTTCCCGGCGCGATGGTTTCTGTAGTATGTTCAAATGCATTGAATAGAGCGGTAAATGAATTTAAAATAAGCGACCCGGGGGCAATTTTAGATAAAACCCGCGACCTTGTATTAGAAACCTTTGCCAAAAGCGAACGTGACGTGAAAGATGGTATGGATATTAGTTTACTTTCTATTAACAGAAACAGAGATGGTGAGAAAACGATGATCAAATGGGCAGGTGCCAATAATCCAATTTACATTTTATCTGATCATACAGTGAGAGAAATAAAAGGTGATAAATTCCCCGTGGGCGCCTATGTTTCGGAAGATAAAAAGAATTTTACTACCCATTCTATCGAAGTAAAAAAAGGAGACCGCATTTATTTATTTTCTGATGGCATGCCCGATCAATTTGGCGGACCCAACGAAAAGAAATATAAATATAAACGCATGCAGGCAAAAATGATAGAATCATGTCATATGCCCATTGAAGTACAGAAAGAATATTTAAGGGCTGACCTTTTAGCTTGGCAAGGAAAACTAGAACAGGTGGATGATATTTTGATAATTGGGATTGAGGTGTAAAACACTATATACTAATACCGATTAAAGATTCGTAAAGACGGAGTCAGGTGCAGTTTTTAATTAAGCATTTTTTTTACCAGTTGATTTGTTCAGAATTTCCGTATAATAAAACTTTGATAGTTTTTTAGCTCTTGATGTAATGTTTGCGGTTTCCCAATTCTCAAATTCCTCAACAAAATCACGTATCCATTTGTAGGATGACTTTAAATATATTTTTTTCTTTTCCTTGTAGATTCCGTCTCCAGCTTCTCCGTTCAATGGGCCTTCCAACAAAATTAGATTTCCTATGTTTAAGGATTCTGCCCCCTTAGTCTCAGAAAGTATGTGTTCAATTGTTCCTGCCTCAGAAAACGTGTCTAGTTTTTCATAAAAAGAATTTATTTTCTGAATAACATATTTAGTTTTGACATTGTTTGGGTGATCTTTTTTTGAGAAAGTTAACTCGATGAAGCGTTTTGAAAAAGTCTGATAATCAGGAAAAAGTTTGTCTAAGGGTTTTATAAGCAAGTCGTCAATAGTTTTATGCGCTGCTGTTTTACTTGCGCATTTTTTTAAGGAAATTGCGAAACTTGAAAATATTTTTTCAAATCTACTTGCTCTACCAGTAGCAATTGAGTTATATGCAAAGTGAAAATTTTCCAAATACAAAATAGCCTCTTTAAATTTGGTAGCAGATACTATGTCCTTTTCTTTCGCCTTAAACAACGCTAATAAAGCAATCCTAACCTGAACTATATTAAAATAATTCATTAGGACATATAGGCTTTGAGTCTTCTTCAATTTCTTTCAGGAAATCTTTATATCTTTTTTTTGTTTTAGGCTTTACATCCTTTTGAAAATCATCATAGAGTTTAGATCCAGGGGTTTTCTTGTAATTTGAAATCCAAAAGTGTCGATAAAAAGTCGCTAGACCAACTGATTCAGGTGGTCTTGAGTTAAGACTCTCTTTAATTTTTGTCCATTTAACATCTGCATAATCCGCTGCGCCTCCTTCATCAACAATTTCAAAAATTTTGTTTTTAATTAAGTCAACATACGATAGCCTTTTCCCTTTGGCATTAAGAATTTCAAAAATCATATTCGCGTTTTCCTTATCAGGAGTTGAAATTGAAATGAAGGCAGTCCCAAGAACCTGATCCCTTATAGCTTTCAAAATATCCAAATACGTCAATCGATCAACGTCGCCACTATTTAATTTTTTCTTAAGATGCGTTCTAATTTTTTTCTCCTCTAGATTTTCAAAAAGATAAATAAATGATTCTTTTATACTTTCCTCTTCTTCCGTTGCGGCTTGTTGAGCATCAGTTTTTTCTCTGTCTTGAATATAAAATGAGAAGTACGGATAATGAGTTTTACTTTGTAAAATTCTTACATCTTCACCGTCATCATTTTTGGTCATAATATATTTGAAAATTTGTTCACTGAGCGTCTCTTCGCCGATACTCCTAAATCTATCTGAAAGAGCCGAAAAAAGAATAGTAATTGTAGTGATACGTTGTTGACCATCAACTACCAAAATAGGCTTACTAGTATCTTTTGATTCGGAATATTCGCCGACAAACAGCATTGTCCCTAAAAAGTAACTACTTGTTTCTAATTTATTGTCCTTAATGGTTAGGCAAGCTAACATGTCATCCAGGAATTCTTGGTAGTTCTTTTTGTCCCACGAATATTCTCTTTGAAATCTTGGTATCGAAAATTGACAGCCCGATATTAGCAGAGATCTGATGCTTTCGTCTTTTGGTTTTATATTCATGATATTATCAAAAATTAATTAGAAGTGTATGTTCAATAGTATTTAAAATTGGACCTAGCTACCCTTTAGTACTGATTTCATCACTCCGTTCCTACAATAATAGTAAGATTGGCGCAGTTTTATACTTCCTAATAGCTTAATAAATTTAACCTTTTTATTGCAATAAAAAAATCGTTAGTTTATAGAAAACATTGCTAGAATTAGCTCTAATTCGAACGAGTGATTTTTATAGGAGTTCCCAAACAACAAATGATTGTATTAATTTTTTCCACTCTATCCTTTATCACTTGCCTCCATTGTTCGTAAACCCATTCGGTTTTACTCGGAAGACCATGATAAACCTCGTATGGAGTTTGACCTTTAAATAAATCAAGGGGTTTCGTGTAATTGTGTTCTTTTATCGCTATTTCTAGCAATTTTTTAAGATCTCCTAGGGATTTTACCCGATCTCTATATAGATACATGTATTTTAAAGAATGATTATACCTTTCGATCATTGAATTCGAATAAGGCGTGTCCTTCCTCGCAAGTATTAACTTTACATTTTTCAGTCCTTTAATATAATTTCTCACAACCTTCGCTTTGTTTTCAGTGCCAGAATCGGTTACGAAAGATGTTTCCATACCATCATTATTAAGATCTGCCAATGCTGCTTTAAAGGTTGAAACTCTTGTTGTCGCACTAATTGTATCTGAAATAGCCCACGACTTAATATATCTAGAGTAATTGTCTTTTACAAGATAAATGAAATATGTCTTTCTATTCTCTATTTTAAAGTAAGTAATATCTGCGTGCAAATATTGATTTGCATACTCAGCTCTTAAGCCCTGTCTATAATATTTTGGACTCTTTTTATGTCGTTTTCTAACAATCCCGTTTTGCTTTTTAATCCTGTCCCAAACCCCTCTGCATGCAAAGACATTGTGTTCTAAGCGAGCCTGCCACATTAAAGAACTTATTGGGAAGTGTTCATATCTTTTCTCAAGCAGAAGTTCAATAATTCTATCCTCTTCCTCTATTGACACTTGGTTTGGATGCCTTTTAATACATAATAAATTTTTTGAAAAATTGCACGTTCCCTTATCAAGTTGTTTCCATTCGTAATAGGTATTCTTGTTAAGATTTAGAAGTTTTGAAAAATTCGTTACGTTAAATAGTTTTTTATTTTTCTCAACACACTTGATAACGTGTGATTTATTTTTAAAAATTACCCTTTCAAATTCTCTACTGTTTGATCCAATTTTAATTGCTAAACTAATAACCTCATTTTCTGCCCTTGCGATACTCAATTTCTTTTCAAGTGAGATAATTTCCATATTTAATATCCGAGAATCATAATCCTTATTATTATTGTTGTCCCTATCATTATAATAGTTATATCCAACTAATTTATTCCATTTTTCTCTTTTCCATCTACTAATATTAAGTGGATTAACAATACCTTTGAATTCTCTAGGGATATATCCCTTTATTGCATCCAATTTCAATCTTGGATCGAATTTCCTTTTTACCAATTTAAAATAATTTAATATTAAATCATTAGAAACGAAAGCCAAAAGTAATAGTTATAAAAAACTATTAAAATATAATAATTATTTTTTCTTTAAATAGGAATTCGTAATTTAAGATGAAGAAGAAAAAAAACATGTTGAAAAAAATGGAAAATTTCAACATATGCGTAAAGCTTCTTAATAGGAATAGTTCAATATGTTGAAATTTTCGAGTTTTTTCAACATATTAATTCATTATGTTGAAGTGGTTAACATATACCGCAAGCGCTAAAAATTCGATAATGTGCATAACAAAGACGATGTGCAATTTTACTTCACTCATAATATATTGTTTTTCAATTACTTAACATATGTGGTCGCAAATTGCGACCACCTCATTTTTTGGCGTGGTACGCAAAGCTTCACCATCAAATGGACCGTAAAACTACATCAAGATCTGAGGAAGTGTTGCCATAATTTATAGCAAAATGAAAAATAAATTATATAGAGAGATAAACCACCTTCTTCGTCTCAAAAAATTCTTCCGAAAAATAATTTTTAAGATCGTAAAGATCACATTTTTTATAAAAGTGTCCGAACTCTTGTTTAAGGTCGCCGCCTTTTAAATACAAAATACCATTGGAAAGCGTGTTTTTTTGTTCTTTCGCAAATTTTCCCTTCACCCAAGTATAAAACGTAGGAAATTCCGTTACTGCCCTACTCACCACAAAATCAAATTTGCCTTCCACTTTTTCGGCGCGCTCGTGTTGGGAAGTTACGTTGGTTAATTTTAAAGCAGCAACAACTTCGTTCACCACTTTTATTTTTTTTCCAATACTATCTACCAAATGAAAATGCACTTGCGGAAACATGATAGCTAATGGAATTCCCGGAAAACCTCCACCCGTGCCTACATCCAAAATTTTTGTACCCGGTGCAAATTGAATCACTTTAGCAATTCCTAACGAGTGCAAAACATGTCGCTCGTAAAAATTATCCATGTCCTTGCGCGAAATAACATTTATCTGCTCGTTCCAAAAGTTATATAACTCTTTTAATTGCGCAAATTGTTCAACTTGCTGTTTGCTTAGATCGGGAAAATATTTTTGTATGAGTTGCATGTTGTTCATTTACCGTACTGCAATACTGTAATGCCGCGTGAGCGATTGAAGCGAAAAGCCCTGCTTAGTACTTTGCATAATGTTTGTTGGGCGAGGAGGCGACCACAGGAAGCCACCGCAGCCCTACAAACATTGCAAAGGACAAGCAGGCTTGTAGCGAAAAGCGCGACCCGAGCTTTCAAAATGTTTCCGGCGAGGGGCACGCCCACACTTCGACTACGCTCAGTGTTACAGTTGCCCAAATTATTTCTTATTGTGTTCAGAATTCTTTATTAATTCAAATAAAAAATCTCTTGCTCTAAATAACTGAGCTTTGATGGTGCCTATTGGTAAATTAAGCTTTTCGGAGATCTCTTCATGACTCAATTCCTGAAAATAAAATAACTCTACCAGCTCTTTGTACTTTGGTTTTAGTTTATCAATAACCGCACGCACCATTTCTACCTTCTGTTTTTTAATGTAGAATTCTTCCGGGTTCAAATGCGTACTCCTCACCAAATTACTTGCATCATAATCAGAATTCTCGTTGCGAGTATCCATACTAATGGTATTGTTCAGCTTTTTCTTGCGTAAAAAATCAATAGCATTATTACTGGCTATTTTAAACAACCAAGTACTGAACGCAAAATTGGGAGTGTATTGATCTAGTTTTTTAAATGCGCGACCAAAAGCTTCTATGGTAAGATCGTCGGCATCATCCTTATTATTCACCATTTTGAGCATCATATAATAAACGCTCTCTCGGTAACGGTGCAATAGTTCAGCGTAGGCCTTCTGATCACCTTTAGCTATGGCCAGTTGAACTAATTTGTAATCGTAAACCCCTTTAGTGGTTAAATTATTTAGATTATCGTTTAGCTCGTCCACGTGTTAGGCTTATAGAATGCTTTTGCCAAGTGAAAGATAGGATAAATGAACAAAAGAAACAACTCATAAATGAAGCTCATGGCCCACAGATCGGGCTCATTTAGCTTAATGGCGGCTTTTCTTATGACTAACCATTGAAAGATAACCTTCAAAAGTAAAAGTCCGGCAGCTAAAATTGCCGTATTAAGCGAGAAAAATAATGGCGGTAAACTCAACCAAAAAAGGTACTGCGAAAAGTAATTAAAGCCTATTTTGGCCTTAGTGCCGGCACTGTAGAACGGCGACGTAGTAAGGTGCCTGGCCTTTTGAAGCTTCCAACCCTTAAAATCGGTTTTTGCTTTTGAATAGGTGAAAGCCGTTTGCTGAATACAAGCATTTACATTGGTATCATTAGCCACCTGATTCACAAAAAGATCATCGTCGCCCGAATTAATATGGTAATGACTTGAGAATCCTTTATTGCGGTAAAAAAGATCTTTTTTATAAGCCAAATTACGTCCAACCCCCATGTAAGCCTTACCCTTTATGGCATGCGAGAGGTATTGAACGGCTATCATAAAGGTGTCGAAACGAATTAATTTATTTAAAAAGGAGTCT
>JAHEYC010000035.1:33392-34642 GCA_023251775.1 Sphingobacteriaceae bacterium
TTCATAAGCACCATAACCCAACACAACTTCGCGCTCTTTATTAAAGCCGCGCGCCATTTCTTTGAGCCATTGATCGCTGCTCGGGTAACAATCGGCATCCATAAATACCATGTTCTCGTGTAAAGCAGCTTTTATTCCCACTAGCACCGCAAATTTTTTGCCGTGTTTGTAATAGCCGTCTTCTTTAATAGTTACTTTTTTTAAGTTCGGGAAGATCTTTACAAATTCATCAATCACATTTTCGGTATTATCAAAACTGCAATCGTTCACCACAACAACTTCGTAATTAGGATAATCTTGCTGCAATACCTTTGGTAAGAATTCTGTTAGATTCTCATCTTCATTTTTTGCGCAAATAATTACACTCACCGGTTCCAAATTTGTATTAGTTGCCAAGTGCGAACTTTTAAAAAAAGCAAGTGTCCAATAATTTAAAATATAATTAATAATGATCAAAACAAAACCAATTACGGCAATGAGCGAAGCAACCTGCAACCAGGGTTCTGTTATTAACTCTTGAATAAGCATAATTTGCAAAGTTAGATAGGGCGCTCCCTGCAATTAAGGTTATATTTGCTTTTATTAAACAAAGTAATTAACAATGCACCATTTTACACGAGCCCTTATTTTTGATATGGATGGCGTGATAATTGACAGCGAACCTTTGTGGAGAAGAGCAATGATGAAAGGATTTGCCGATTTTGGTGTGAGATTTAGCGAAGAAGATTGCCGAAAGACCACAGGAATGCGCTTAAATGAGGTAATTGCGTATTGGGCCAAACTTTTTCCGGAGAAATTAAAGGATGAGAATGCCGTAAATAAGGGAATTATTCTCTCGTTGATCGATCTGATCAACGCCGAAGGAAAAGCGATGCCCGGTTTAATTGAATTATTGGAATTTTTAAAGAGTAAACATTTAAAAATTGGACTCTCCACTTCTTCCGATCATGTTTTGATAGATACAGTTTTAAAAAAATTAAAGATCGATCACTTTTTTGATGTTATTTCTTCGGCACAATATTTAAAACATGGAAAACCACATCCGGAAGTGTATTTGCATTGCGCCGAAAAATTAAATGTGGATCCTATGGATTGTTTGGTGATAGAAGATTCTTTTAATGGAATTCTCTCGGCAAAAGCTGCACAAATGCATGTGATAGCGTATCCCGATGCAGAACACATAAACAATGTTAAATTGCAGGTAGCAGATGGAATTATTACGCATTTAAGCGAGACCAAAAATTTTATAA
>JAHEYC010000036.1 GCA_023251775.1 Sphingobacteriaceae bacterium
ATAATATGGAGATCATTACCATTCCATTAATGGGCGAATTATCGCATAAAGACAGTATGGGAAATGCATCAACTATTACTAATGGAGAAATTCAGGTAATGAGTGCAGGAACAGGAATTCAACATAGCGAATTCAATAGCGGAAAAACAAAAACAAATTTGTTGCAGATCTGGGTGTTCCCAAAAATGAAAAATGTAAAACCACGTTACGATCAACAGCGATTAAATGAGGCTGATCGCAAAAATAAATTACAGAATATTCTTTCTCCTGAAAATGGAAAAGGTGTTGTGTGGATCCATCAAGATGCTTGGTTCAATTTAGGAACTTTTGATAAAGATAAAAGCGCCTCGTACAACTTTAATAAATCTACAAGCGGTGTTTATGCGTTTGTAATAAAAGGAAGTTTTAATTTGAGCGGACAAGAACTCAACGAGCGCGATGGTTTTGGAATTTGGGATACAAACGCTTTTGATCTAACGTCTTTAAAAGATGGCTCTGAGATATTGTTGATGGAAGTGCCGATGAATTAGAGGCATTAACCACGAAAGGCACGAAAATCTTACACGAAAATCACGAAAATTTTGTGTATTTCGTGTCAATGTTTCGTGTTTTTCGTGGTAAAAAAAGGGAGATCAATACGCTCTTACATTCTTACCTTCCATATAATTCACAAAGGCGCGATTAGAAACGCGAATGCCGCCCGGAGTTGGATATTTACCTGTAAAATACCAATCGCCTAAATTATTGGGACACGATTGATGCAAACCTTCTATACTTTGGTAAATTAGTTTTAATTCGGCTTTTAATCCCTTTGGTTTTATAAGTTCAGCTATTTTATCCGAAATTTCGTCGGGTGTAAATTGTGCATATAATTCACGCACAACATTTACTTGTTCCTCTTTTGGTTTTTCAAGTTCTGCTTTAGCTTTTTCGTAAACATCGTCGATCAAATTCTCCTTATGTTTTTGTTTTAATAAAGAAACGCAAGCTTCAAACGCCGTAAAACGTCCCAACACCGCCATATCAATACCATAACAATCGGGATAACGAATTTGCGGCGCCGAACTCACCACAATTATTTTCTTTGGATTCAAGCGATCTAAAATGGAAAGGATGCTTTGTTTTAATGTGGTGCCGCGCACAATACTATCATCAACTATCACTAAATTATCTACGCCTTTTTTTACGGTTTGATATGTAATATCATAAACCAAATTCACTAAACTATCGCGCGTTTCATCGGCTGTAATAAATGTACGTTGCTTCGCATCCTTTAAAATTACCTTGTGAATTCGCGGATGCATGTCCAATATTTTTTTTAATTCTACATCCGATAAATTTTTATTCTTACTGATGCGATCCAATTTTACCTTATCACAATATCTGTGTAAACCATCTATCAATCCGCCAAAAGCAACCTCAGCGGTATTTGGAATATAACTAAAAACGGTATTCTCCAGATCATGATCAATGGCGTTCAACACCGAATCCACTAAGTTTTTACCCAATGCATTTCGCTCTTTATAAATATCTGCATCGTTACCTCTGCTAAAATAAATACGTTCGAACGAACAGGCTTTTCTTTCGAGTGGTTCTATAATTTCTTCTTCACTAAACGTGCCATCTTTTTTTACAATTACCGCATGTCCGGGTTTTAATTCCTGCACTTTTTCGAACGCAACATTTAAAACAGTTTGTATCACCGGGCGCTCGCTTGCTACCACAACTATCTCTTCATCTTTATAATAAAATGCAGGTCGTATACCATTGGGATCCCTCAAAACAAAGGCATCGCCGTGACCCATCAATCCGCACATCACATAACCACCATCCCATTTTTTGCTGCTTTCTTTTAAAATGGAAGTAACATTAATATTATCTTGAATGAGTTTACTTATTTCTTCGTTATCGTCGGTTTGCTCTTTGAATTGACGAAATAATTTATCATTTTCTTTATCTAAAAAATGACCGATCTTCTCTAGAACAGTTACCGTATCTGCTTTTTCGCGGGGGTGCTGACCAAGTTCTACCAATTGTTGAAACAACTCCTCTACATTCGTAAGATTAAAATTACCTGCTAAGGCCAGATTTCGACTCTTCCAATTATTCTGTTTACGAAAGGGGTGACAGCTATGAACGGTGTTTTTTCCGAAAGTTCCATAGCGTAAATGACCTAAAATAAGCTCTCCTAAAAATGGGATATTTTCTTTTTGCCAATCGGCACTTTTATAGGCATCGGGATGCATTAAAGAGGCGTTCACAAAAAGGTCATTTATTTGCCCGAAAATATCCTGAACCGCTTTATGTTCAATGGATCTAAGACGATCGATATAAGTGGTCCCGGGCTCTGTATCCAGCTTAACTGTAGCAATTCCGGCCCCATCCTGCCCTCGGTTGATCATTTTTTCCATGATCTGGTACATTTTATGCAAACCGTAGCGCGCCGAACCGTACTTTTCCTTGTAGTAACCATGCGGTTTTAAGAGCCTTATAAAAGCTACTCCGCATTCGTGTTTGATCACTTCGCTCATCTCGGAAATTAAGGAAAACACAAAGGTACTACATAAATAATTGAATTAACAGGTAATATTTAACAAAAATGGCCCCAAACCCAACTTTTCTTTGGGTTTTAGCGTATGGGTTAGTATATTTGAATTGATTTATTTTAACATCTAAATGTTTATGCAAATGCTAAAACTTAAACGGGCCTATATTATCCTGGTTTTACTGTCAACTTTTTGTACAAAACTCACTTATTCTCAGTCAGCTGTTGCTATTTGCTTAAACGAATATCAGGTTACAAATACTACGAATTCTAATCTTGATAATTACTTTAAACCATCAGATTGGATAGAGCTTTACAATAACTTCACTGCAACTGTAAGTTTAGCCGGTTATTACTTGAGTAACGATCGTTTTAATTTAAAGAAATGGCAATTCCCTTCTTCGTTCACCATGACACCCGGAATGTATTCTATTGTTTGGATGAGTGGACGAAACGAAACTAAGATCATAAATGGTTTGCATCATATGCATACAAATTTTACCATTGATCAATGTAAAAATCAATGGATCATTTTAACCGCACCAAATGGTGTTGTGCGCGATTCTATATTTGTACAAAAAACCCAAGAGAATCATACACGCGGTCGTTTAAATTCTCCTACCTCCGATTATGTTACGGTTGGTGTTACAGGATGGAGAGTTTACACAAGTCCAACATTCTCTACAGTAAATAATCTTACACCTTATAAGGATTATTGTCCAACCCCATTATTCACAGAGGCTCCCGGAATTAACGCGGTAACATCGCCAACCTTCGAGATGTATCATACATTTTTTAGCATCCCAATTGATACATCCTGTTATAATATTTGGTTCACTACCGATGGATCTTATCCATATCCTAATTGTCCAAACTCTTCGGGACAGGTCAATGCGAATTCACAGCAATATGTTGATCCGGCCACACCGCTTTTGGTTCCGCCTGCATTTTTGATCATGTACCGCGCTGTTACTTGGCCTAAATCAACGTTTACCGTTGTGCCAGCAACTCAGCCAACGTATTGCGAGTTAAATTATTTACCAAGTTTTTGCGAGACCAATACTTATTTCTGCGAACCCGGTGCATTGCAAACCGATTTCTCAAATAAATTCGGGGTCTTATCTTTAGCTATCGATCAGGGCGCTGTGGCACCTCCGGTTCCTCTTCTGTGGTTCGCCGTAGGAGTGCCCGCGCAAACAATTCATGCAGAGTATTACGAACTTCAATCACCGGGCAAAAATCGTTTTGTTACCGAAGGTTATGCTTCCATGTCGAAACCCATAAACGAAACTTGGATCACACCACAAAAGGGATTCAATATTAGTATTGATGATAGGCGCGGCTTTGGTTGTAATTTTGAGAATCAAATATTCAATGTTCCCGAATTGGGCGTGAGTACGCGTACTCTTTTTTCATCCTTAGATGTTTATGGTGGCGACTTTGAATCTCATTCCGGTAATAATCCTTGCGGTACGGGAACAGGTTTGCGAGATGTATTCGTACAAACACTAGCGGCCAAAAATAATTTAAAAGTAAATCCATTGCATTATAAACCTATTGCCGTATTCGTTAATGCACGTTATATGGGTACGTATAATTTTAAAGAAGTTTTTGACGTGGATTACGAAGCGTTCTACAATCAGCAAACTACAAAAGATAAAACAACCATGTTGTTCTATCACAATGGCGAAGGTTCTGTACAAACGCATACATCAACCAATAACTGGAAAGGGTCGCCAACAAGTGATCTTTACACATTTGCTGCTACCTATCCATTTAATGCACCAACATTAAATCCACCGAATCAATATTACAATACACTAAAAACGCGTATGGATATTCCCAACTTTATTGATTGGAATATTTTGAACAGTTATATGCAAAACGGTAATATTTATAATTATGATATTGCCATGGCTAAAGGTTCTAATACCTTAACAAGTGGAGGAAGATGGCATCATTACCTTTGGAACATGCCTTCGATCTTGCAATTTACTTGTACGATATTAAATAGCGCGTATAATATTCCTTATTCAAGTCCTTGTGCTATTGGTTCACCAAGTTATGCCTTGAGTCCGAATGCTTATAACGGACAAGGTATCATCTTCAATAATTTGATGAATAAAAATGGTGGTAATGCTGAGTTCCGCAGAGATTATATCATGCGTTACCAAGATCTATTAAACGGTCCTTTGCGTTGTACCGAAATACTAAATCATTGGAACACGATCAATAATTTATATCGCAACGAATATAAAAAACACGAAGATCCGGGAACAACACCTTTACCGGGAGCATTTGTAACAGCTACTGACGCATGGGATTCAAATATGGCGGTATTAAAACGTGCTATCGACGGTCGTTGTAAATTTATGGCTACTGCATTCAATACCGTAAGCTGTTATGGCTTGGTTGGTCCTTACGATCTTTACGTTAATGTTCGTCCAACCGGAGCAGGATCTGTGAAATTAAATACAACCAAATTACCTTATTATGTTTGGTCGGGTAAATATTTTATTGGTGGAATGGGCTTTAAAGCGTATCCAAGCGATACAAGTTTTGTGTTCGATCATTGGGAATTACAGAATCATGTGGAGACAAATAACCGTCCTTTAAGTTTAGATTCAATTGGTATTAACTTTGGAAATCCTTTAGGAGATAGCGTAGTTGCCGTATTCACCGATAGAAAAGAAGAAGCTGCATTACCTTCCGGTTTCTCACCAAATGGTGATGGGAAGAATGATGTGTTTGGTATTTTGGGAAGCGGTAGGTATTCGCATAATTTTGAGTTCCGAATATGGAATAGATGGGGACAAGAAGTGTTTAGAAGTACCGATCCAACAGTTGGATGGGATGGGAACTTTAATGGCGCACAAGCGCAAACGGGCGTGTATGCTTACCATATAACGTTCAACAATGTATTCAACGAACCAAAACAGTATAAAGGCAACGTCACATTAGTCAGATAAAGTTCTAAAAGAGGAATTATGAAAAATTTGAGGATCATATTAGTAGTTTTTGTTTTAACGTGTGCTGTGCCAACGAAAGCGCAAGACATTCACTTCTCGCAAGTAAGTGAAGCGCCACTTTTGTTAAACCCTGCCAATACAGGTTTTTTCCCGGGGTATTTCAGAGCCATTGTTAACTATCGTAATCAGTGGGCATCAATGGGTCAGGCATTTAAAACCGTTAATCTTTCGGTAGATGCAGGTTTGTTTAAAAGCAAGAGAAGAAAAGCTTTTTTAGGTTTGGGATTCGTATTATATCAAGATAAGGCAGGTTCAGCAAAAATAACAAGAACTCACGCCATGGTTAATTTGAGCGGACTTGTAAAACTGAGTAAAAAGAGTGTTCTGTGTGCGGGTTTATATGGAGGTGCTATTGGGAATACAGCAAATTACAGCAGTCTTACTTATGCATCACAGTTTGATGGCAATGCGATCATACCTGCTGCACCAAGCGGTGAAAATGCCGTGTTCCGTAATTTCACAACAACCGATCTCGGAATGGGTGTAGCTTATGAATTAAGCAAGGTGATAATTGATACAGATCATGATGATGTAACAAAACTAAGAATTGGTTTGGCAGCTTACCATGTGAACAAACCAAAACAAGAATTTTCGGCGGGTGCTGTGTACCGTTTACCTGTGAGATATGTATTATCGTTATTCTCTAATATTGATTTTGAAGATACACGCTTTACATTGACCCCAACATTTATATTACAAAAACAAGGTAAAAAAGATAAATCGATCCCGGCTGATTATAGGATCCGCGGAGCTTACGAATTTGTTACCGGAAGTTATTTAAAAGTACGTTTGGCAACCGGGACCAAAACTACCGGCGAAAAGACCCAAAATGCTTTAGGATTTGGATTATTTTACCGTTCAAAAGATGCTTTGATACCAAAATTAATACTTGAACTCGGTGATTATGCAATTGGTATGTCGTACGATGTAAATATCTCGGGTTATAAAACAGCCAGTAAGTCAAATGGTGGTTTTGAGATATCATTACGTTATAACAGACTTGCTAATTCGTTGTTTGATACACGCAGTGAGTTTTAATAAGCTTAAATTAGTTTTTTTAATACCTTTAAATTAAAACATTCCGATGAAAAAAATAATATTTGCTCTATCAATAGTTGGGTTAACCTCAACATCTTGTCTCAAAAAACATACTTGTCAATGTTTTGATAGTACCGGTTTTTCACCCGGCCCTTCGTCGCTAACAACTTCAAGCAAATCTGAAAGAGAACAGTTCAAATCAGACTGTGAAAAAGCCGACAAAGCTCAAAAAACTGCCGGTGGTCATTGTGACTATAATTAATTCGATCAAACTCTTCCAGATCAAAAGCCTATTTACTCGTTTACTCCAGCTTGAAAACGATCAAATTCGGCGTTCACACTTTAATTTTATTTATCTTTAGAGCTCAATGAAACGCTCATCGCTTATTACCATTGTTGTACTGATCGCTCTTATCATCGGCTCTATTCTTATTTTCAAGAAGAAAGGTGGTTCAGGAACGTTAGATGAGGATGCGCGTAATTTTAAAGTAAAAGACACCGCCTCCATTACCAAAATTTTTATGGCCGATAAGAACGGTAAACAATGTACCGTTGTTAGAACACCAAAAGGCTGGATGGTGAACGATAAATTTTATGTGCGTGCGGATGCTATTCTTACCCTTTTAGAAACCATTAAGAACGTTGAGGTAAAACATCCTGTTGGCAAGGCAGCTAAAGAAGTAGCGCTAAAAGTATTGGCTTATAAAGCCATTAAAGTTGAGATCTATGCCAAGGATGAACTCATAAAACAATATTACGTTGGGCACGAAACTGCCGATGGTGAAGGAACTCACATGCTTCTTACAGATATAGAAAGCGGTGAGAATTATCCCGATCCTTTTATTGTATTTATTCCCGGCTTCAATGGCTATTTGAATACACGGTATATTGTTGAAGAAAAATTTTGGCGCAATTTATCGGTCATCAATTTTTCGCCTGATCAATTAAAACGAATTGAGTACTCAAACATGGTGAAACCGGATTCTTCTTTTGTAATTGATGTGATCAACACAAAGAAATTTGAATTGAGCGATCCTAAAGGACAAAAATTGCCCTTTGATGAATTGAATATGAAACAATACCTCGCGTATTTTTTGAACCTTAATTGTGAGGCCATTTTTACCGATACAGATAAACCAACACGTGATTCGCTCATCAAAAAAGGTAAGTATTTTGCTAGTTTTACAATAACCGACAAACAAGATAAAAAGCACGATTATTTTTTCTATTTCAAATCTCCTCCATCAAAACGTAATATAGAATATGGCATTCGCTACAAGTACGATCCCGACAGGTTTTTTGTGAATTTCGACGAGAAAAAAGAATGGGCTGTCATTCAGTACTTCGTATTTGGTAAATTGTTCATTACTACCGAGTATTTCAAGCCTTCTGTGCCTGTTAAAAAGTAGCTTAAAACTATCGCCGGTATAAAACCCCCAATTATGCGGTAAGCTTAATTTTGTTACAAAATAAGCGATATGAATTTTGTTGTCTCAGCTACTACTTTACTTAAACATTTAAAAGCCATCAGTGGTGTTCTTGGAACAAATAATACAGTTCCAATATTAGATTGCTTTTTGTTTGAGATCGACAGAGGTGAGCTAACAGTTTCGGCGAGCGATATGGAAACAGCCATTACCAGTTCGGTAAAAGTTGAATCATCGCAAGGTGGTGTAATTGCTATTCCTGCAAAAACATTAATGGAAACACTTTCCAATTTACCGGAGCAACCAATATCATTCATCATCGACAAAGCAAAATTCTCAACAAAGATAAAAACCGAGAATGGCGATTATAGTATCAGTGGACATAACGGAAATGATTATCCAAAAATGGCCAAGATCGAATCACAATCTTCTATCGTTATCAAAAGTGATGTTCTTGCATCAGCTATCAATAAAACTATTTTCGCTACGGGCAATGATGATCTTCGTCCTGTAATGAATGGTGTATATTGCCAATTCACCGAAAGCAATTCTATTTTTGTTGCAACAGATGCGCATAAATTAGTTCGCTATATTCGCAACGATGCCAAAGCAGGCGCTTCTGCTTCTTTCATCATGCCAAAAAAACCCTTGAATGTTCTAAAGAGTTTACTTACAGGAATTGATGATGCGGTAAAAGTTGAATTCAATAAAACCAATGCCTTGTTCAGTTTTGGAAATGTGAATTTGATGTGTCGCTTGATCGATGGAAAATACCCGAACTACGAAGCCGTTATTCCAAAACAAAACCCAAATAAATTAACCGTTGATCGTTTAGCATTTTTGGGCGCCTTAAAACGTATCAGCGTTTTCGCCAATAAAGCAACGCATCAAATTCGCGTAAAGATCGCGGGGAGTCAATTGACAATTAATGCAGAGGATCTTGATTTTGCAAATGAGGGTCACGAAAGTTTGGTGTGTACATACATTGGTGAGGACATGGAAATTGGTTTCAATTCGCGCTTCTTAATTGAAATGGTAAGTAATATCGAAGGAGATGAGATCATCCTTGAGATGAGTGCTCCAAATCGGGCAGGTATTATTTTACCGAATAATAAAGCAAATCCTTCGGAGGATCTACTAATGTTGGTGATGCCGGTGATGCTAAATAACTAATTCGATTCCTAGAATTAGAGCTCGTTAAAACTCGGTAAATTGTTTGTTATAACCCCCGCTTTATAAAGCTGATCGTTCAATCCATTCGTTATAAAAACGTAATCTACATTCAAGATCAAATTATAACGTGAAGCTTGTTCTAAAACCTCTTGTGATAATTCAATGCTAGGCGCTTTGCATTCTACAATCATAAAGGGTTTTAATTCTTTGGTATAAACCACCACATCATATCTTTTTTTAATTCCGTTGAGTTCAATTTCTTTTTCAAGAGAGATAAGTGATGCCGGATATTTTTGTTGCGTGATAAAATAATTCACCACGTGTTGCCTCACCCACTCTTCGGGCGTAAGTTGCAGCCATTTCTTTCTAATAGCATCAAACACCATTAGTTTATCCTTGCCGCTTTCTTTTAAACGGATATTGAAAGGTGGATATTTTAGTTCGGGGAACAGGGTTTTTACGTAATTTTTAAATATCTTTATACAAGATACAAGGGGTAAAACAGCTATTAAAAATACAAGCAAAAAATGAAAACCAAAGAAGAAATTGTAAACAACTGGCTGCCTCGCTATACCGGTGTTCCACTAAACGAATTTGGTGAGTATATTCTCTTGGTGAATTTCACCAATTACGTACATCTTTTTGCCAAACAATTTAATACAACCGTAAAAGGAATAGATAAGCCCATGTGTAGCGCTACGGCTAATAATATCACCATCATTAATTTTGGAATGGGGAGTCCAAGTGCCGCAACAATTACCGACCTTCTCTCTGCCATTAAACCAAAAGCATTACTTTTTTTAGGAAAGTGTGGTGGCTTAAAAAAGAAAAATAATATCGGCGATCTAACTTTACCAATTGCTGCCATTAGAGGCGAAGGAACAAGTAATGATTATTTTCCACCCGAAGTTCCCGCATTACCTGCATTTAGTTTACAAAAAGCAATTTCGTATACCATACGTTTAAGTAATAGGGATTATTGGACAGGAACTGTGTACACAACTAACCGACGCGTATGGGAACATGATGAGGAATTTAAAACCTACTTGCGTAAATTGCGTTGCATGGCTATTGATATGGAGACCGCAACAATTTTTAGCGCCGGATTTTTTAATGAGATCCCTACCGGTGCTTTACTTTTGGTAACAGATCAACCTATGACAGCCGACGGAGTAAAAACCGAGCAAAGTGATAAATTAGTTACGGATGGTTTTGTAGAAGAACATTTACGAATTGGTGTTGAATCATTAAAAGAATTACAAAACAAAGGACTCTCGGTTAAACATTTACGTTTTGAATAAATTCAGCGATCATAAAACAGATGCCACATTTTACATTGATGGCGTTCTAAAAAGCGATATCTCTATCCTTAGTAGAGCTATTACCATCATTGAATCTGCAAACTCCGAACATCACACCTTAGCTTCCGAGATCATTGAAGGAATTATTTCGCACAGCGGGAAGTCGTTCAGGCTCGGGATCACAGGCGTACCGGGCGTTGGCAAGAGTACGTTTATAGAAAGTTTTGGAAAAGAACTTTTAGAACACAACCATAAAATTGCTGTTTTAGCAATTGATCCCAGCAGTTCAAAAAGTAAAGGAAGTATTTTGGGGGATAAAACACGAATGGAATTTCTTTCGGCGCAACCCAATGTTTTTATTCGCCCAACTCCAAGCTCAGGATCATTGGGAGGAGTAGCGCGCGCGACTTACGAAACGATTTTATTATGTGAAGCAGCGGGCTTTGACTTTATTTTAATTGAAACAGTTGGGGTTGGACAAAGTGAAATTGCCGTAAGTAAAATGACGGATTTCTTTTTACTATTAATGCTTGCAGGCGCAGGCGATGAATTACAAGGCATCAAGCGCGGCATTATGGAAATGGCGGATAGTATTGTGATCACAAAGTCCGATGGTGACAATGTGCAGAGAGCAAAAATTGCAAAAGCCGAATATTCAAATGCCATTCATTTATTTCCTCCAAGCGAAAGTGGATGGATCCCAAAAGTAGAATTATGTTCAAGTATAAATAATACAGGCATTAAAGAAGTTCATCAATTAATCGAAACCTATAAGAATTATTCAACTACTAAAGGATACTTCGCTAAAAAAAGAAAAGATCAATTGATAGATATCTTGAAAGAAACACTTAATGAAGAGGTAGTAAAACAATTTTACGACACTCATCAGATCAGCAAAAAATTAACTGATCTTTCCAAAAAAGAGGTTCTCAACCCCTATCAAGAAGCTTATAAATTACTAAAAGGGAAGGGCTGAAAAGCCTTATTTTATTGGCATTCCAACAATTCATCAACATTATCCTCTCTAAATCAATTTAAAGATTTAACCGGCTGTTAAGTCTCTATTTTCTTTGCTTAATTTCCTTAAATTCGTGTCACTAAAATGAAAAAAATTCTCCTTTATATTTTCTGTTCTGTCTTCATTTCAGCATTCTCATCAAACAACACTTTCCCTGTAAATAAATTCGCTTCAAGTTTTAAAAAAGCTTACCTCATTAACCCTTCTATTCCCAAAGGTGTATTAGAAGCGCTTGCATTTACGCAAAGTCGTTTTGAGGATCTAAAAGCACATGAACCAAGTTGCATTGGTTACCCCGAAACAATAGGAATATTCGGTTTGATAGAAGATGGAAAAGGATATTTTAGAAATAACTTAGATCTTGTTTCTATTTATTCGGGTTACAAAGCTCATTCCATGAATCAAAGTCCCGAAAATCAAATTATGGCATACGCAGCCGCTTTCTCTTCCTTACAAAGATCTTACAATACCTTTGGAAATGATCCTAAGGATTATATCCGCATATTTATTGCACTTAGCGAATTGCCTGTTGCCGAAAATATTAAAGACGATTACGTTTTGAATACGCATCTGTACCAATTATTTTGGTTCCTTACTAATAAAGAAGCGGCGACACAATATGACTTTAATGCATACAACATTGATCTACAAGAGATCTTTGGCGATAATCTTAAAGTTCTTTCTTCACCGCACATTTATATAGATAACGATGAGATCTCAAACGGACAACAATCCTATAAATTCAGTTCTACTTCCACTCTTTATTCTACCGATTATCCTCCTGCTATTTGGAACGCTGCCGCAAGTTGTAATTACAGTTCGCGAAACGGATCGCAAATTACCGCAGTAACTATTCACGATGTGGAAGGAACTTACGCCGGTTGTATCTCGTGGTTCCAAAATTGTAATGCGTCTGTTTCTGCGCATTATGTGTTACGTAGTAGCGACGGACAAGTAACGCAAATGGTTTTGGAAGCAAACAAAGCTTGGCATGTGGGTACTGAGAATCCTTATACCGTTGGTTTAGAACATGAAGGTTATAATAATAATGCCTCTTGGTATACAAATGCGATGTATGTATCATCAGCAAATCTAACGCGCGATATTTGTCAGAGCAATAGTATCAATCCATTACGCACGTATTACGGACCGGGTTGCAGCGGAACTTCTGCGCAATGTGGCTTGGGTGCTTGTACAAAAGTAAAAGGACACCAAATGTATCCTAATCAAACACACAATGATCCGGGGCCATATTGGAATTGGGCAAAATATTATAAGCTCATTAATAATACATACACTGTTGTAACTTATACTGCAAGTGCCGGAAGTTTTTATGATACAGGCGGACCTGCAGGAAATTACTCTGATGATGAACGTAAATTTTGGCTGATCACAAAACCGAGCATAACTAACATCACTTTGAATTTTACATCCTTCAATGTAGAGAACGGTTACGATAATTTATTTATTTACGATGGGGGATCTGTGAACTCACCATTGATCGGTCAGTATAGCGGAACAGTAAATCCCGGTCCTGTTACTTCTAATAACGATAGTATTCTTGTTGAGTTTAGAAGTGATTGCGCCACTGTTGGAAGCGGATGGGCTGCAACGTATACAACTAATTCATCTGTGCCGACAACTACTGATGTTATTTCTCCAAACACAACGATCAATACTATAGCTCCTTGGGTCACAACAAATTTTACAGCAACCATAAATGATGTTGATAATGTTGGTGGCAGCGGTGTAGAAAAAGGATATTACCAAGCTATTGATTTTAATGGAACAGAATGGCGCGCTAATTATACACACGGATTTTTTGCGGATAATTTTGATAATGCTATTCATCCCGAGTGGACCGTTAAAACAGGTACATGGACCATAAGCGGAAATGCTTTAGTGCAAAGCGATGAAACAAGTACGGTGGCAGCTAATACAAATATTTACGCGGCACTTACACAAAGTTTATCTAATCGTTATTTATATCATTTCCTTGCTAAATTTGAAGGCACTCAACCAAACAGACGCGCAGGGTTACATTTTTTTGTTGATCAACCCGACAGCAGCAATCGTAATAACTCTTATTTTGTTTGGTTCAGGTTAGATGATCAAGCAATACAAATTTATAAAGTGGTGAATAATGTTTTTGGCGCTCCACAGTACACCGCATCACTTACATTTAATGCAGCGCAATGGTACGATATAAAAATAATTTACGATCGTATCACCGGAAAAATGAATGTGTACATGAATAATGCAAAAATTGCGACATGGACAGATCCTACGCCTTATAACAATGGCTCTTATATTTCATTTAGAAGTGCGAATTGTAAATTTAGTGTGGATGAGATAAAAGTGTATCGTTCGCGTTCTTCAAACATAAACGTAAGTGTTGGAAGCGGAATGGGTAACGATCTTCGCTATCAAAATTCTAGTCCAACACAAGCCGCAGGAAAAATAAAATCCATTTGCCAGGATACAGCAGGCAACCTCTCCCCTGTTTTTTATTACGATCTAAATGTTGATTGGACACCGCCTTCAACTATTACAACTGTATATGATGGAAATGGTTCTGATATTTCGATCGTAAATACTACCGATTCATTGTGCTCTAATTGGTCATTATCAAGTGATGCTAATTCGGGGGTCGTAAGGTACTGGTATAGTATTGGAACAGCGCCCGGAAGTACAAATACATTGGGTTGGACCAGCAATTGGGCTACGCCATTGGTTACCGCCAAACCACTTATACTTGTGCAAAATTCCATTTATTACTTTAATGTACGCTCGGAAGATGGTGCGGGAATGTTTAGCGGAATAACCAGCAGCAATGGGCAAAAAGTAGATACAACTTATTTTGTTGGGGTTAAGAATGCGTCACTAATCATTTCATATTTGGAAATT
This sequence comes from Sphingobacteriaceae bacterium, assembly GCA_023251775.1. Classification (GTDB taxonomy): domain Bacteria; phylum Bacteroidota; class Bacteroidia; order B-17B0; family Aurantibacillaceae; genus Aurantibacillus. Next base: position 14,439 of record JAHEYC010000036.1, read on the forward strand.
TATCCAAATCCATTCAGCGATCAGATCTCGATAACTATGTTGAACGCCTCGGATTCTAAAGTAGTGATCACGGCATTGGATGTTTTAGGAAGAGAATTTAAATTATACGAAGCTAAAGTAAGTAAAGGAAGATCTATCATCCCTTTAAATTTTGATAATTCTATCATGTCGGCCGGTACCTATATTCTTAAGATAAACGTGAACGATAAGGTTTATCAGAAAAAGATCATTAAGAACAATTAACTTTTCTTAAGAACCCTGTTTACAATAAGGGCCATGATGCGTCGTTATTATCTTTAATGAGATCAAAACTTTTTATAGTAGCAATTTCCATTAGCCTTTTATCGTGTAGTAAATCTAAAAAAAATACTTGCGTTGACCCAAAGACAGATGATTTTAAAAAAACATGTTGCAGTAAAGATGCTAAGGTAAGCGAATACACATTTCAAGGAAATACAGTTTATGTTTTTGATCCCGGAAATTGCGGTGCGGATATGACCAGCGAAGTTACCAATGCCAAGTGCGAAACCATAGGATATCTTGGAGGAATAAGCGGTAACACAAAAATAAACGGTGAGGATTTTTCGAAAGCTAAATATAAGAAGACCGTTTGGTCAAATTAGTTTATTGCTTCTTATCAATAATGATCTTAGAGGTATGTTTTTTATTAGTTACGGAATTACTTAGCGTAATAAAATAAGAGCCTGCCTCTAGTGAATGAAGATCAAGGATCATAAAGCCTTTGTTTAATACATCAGCCGAATGAACCTTTCTTCCTAAAAGATCTGTAACGATCAACTTATCATAGTCAACACAATTACTTACATTAAATGTTCCATTACTAGGATTAGGATAAATGCCAACTTCTAAAACGTCCTTGAACTCTACAGCTTCAATAGTTGAATAGGTAAACGTTTCATCTCTATCAACTATTTTTAAACGATAATAATTTATTCCCGGCATTGGATAATAATCCATTGCTGAATAACTCAAAGTACGTTTACTGCTTCCTGCAGCTTTCACGTCTTTCATTTTAGTCCAATTCTCCGCATCCACCGATCTTTCTATCTCAAAGCGGTCGCTATTCAATTCATTTGCTGTTCTCCAATTTAAACAAACATCTTGTGAGCAAGCTACAGCATTAAAGTTGAGCATCTCAATTGGTAAAGGACTGTTAGGAGGATATGTACTTCCAATAGTGAAATATGAATTGTCTACAATATTAGATGCATCTACCGTAAAATAAACTCTATCTCCACCAACGTTTGCTGTTGCACCCGCAACTACGGTAAAGTTACTCGCAGTATTTGGTCGGTTCAATAAACTATAACCCGATGCTGCACCCGGAGAGGTACCAATATTATAATCGCTAAAGTCAAAATAAATGGCAACAGTTCCACCTGCAGTTCCAACCACATCAGTTTTATCAATGTACCAATCGTTTTGCCAACGCAATTGAATTGGCGCAACTATATTAGCAACTGAAGTTGAGAATGTAGGACAACTAATTCCGGCGCACATGTAATCACCATTATCTTTTAAATAAGCTGCCGCATTGGTACTTAACGTAAAGCCCATGCCGGCCGATTCGCGGGTTGAACAAACACTATCAGTTGCACTAACGCGACCAACACCCAAAACATAACGTTGATAGGTGGTGGTGGTTGGTGGTGTATATTTTGTACCAGTAATAGCAAAATTATGAAATGCTGCTTGATTTGAATTCAATAGAACACGACGCGTATCATTTATTGCCGAATTGAACACTGCAATTTCTGTTTCTTTTAAAGCAGGATATCTGTCAATTGTATTTCTGTATCCACCAATATATAAGCTTCCTGTAATACTCGCACCAACCGTAGTTGTTGCATTTGATAATGGGGCATTAACGCCATTGAGATATGCCGATTGAGTTCCTGCTGCCAATTGTGTAAGTTCAACTGCAAACGGTGTAGCAGGATAAGTTACATTTGGACTAGAAGGACACCAAAGGATCCATTCTTTTAAGCCTATCAACGAATTTCCGGCAGCATCCCAAGTACCACCCGAGTTTCCAATACCAATACCTACCCCCGAGGTTGTATTATTTACATTATCTACGCCACCTAATTTTACAAAAGCTCCATTCGTATTAACAGCAGAGTTACTCGCTATTGCAGAAAGTGTGATAGGATATGCAGAAACAGGACGATTAGCCACTAATCCTTTTTGCGCACCATTAAATTTTATAGCCGGGATAGTTGTACTATTCCTTTGTACAACACCACTAAGCATTATCAAAGGTTGGTTTGTTGTAACAGTAGGACTAGCATTTGCACCCGTGCTACTTTGATCGTACCAAGTTGCTACAGAAGCGCTTTGTATACTTGCCGGTAATGTTCCAAGTGTTGGTCCTGCTATACTGTAATACTGCCCTTGTGTCCATTGTAAAAATCTAATATCTGTTGTTGATGGTATGGTACCAAAAGTTACGATCTCTTGTATCCAACCATTCAAACCTGTTACACCATCATTTCTTTTTCCAATATTTAATGGTTGACCACGATCACTAAATGTTCCCGCTGCTCCACCTGCTAAAATAGAAGTTGCATTCAGCGAAGCAGATTGTGCAGCTGCGGTGGTGTTAAAGGTCCATATACCATTTGGTTGCGCTGCATTAAAACTTGATGTAGGATTAAAAAAAGTTGCCGCCACTCCATTACCTACTATGTGATTCATAGTACCTGCCCCAACGTTGTAATAAAAATCAAAAGGAGAAGGATAATTATTATTTGGTGCAATACCGGTCTTACTCACAAATGTGTTATAGGCCCCGGCTAAATTCGCGTTAACTCTTGCAACACCATTAAAACAACAAGCCGTATTGTAACCCACAAAACCTGCAGTTGCTAAACCATCACTAATATCCTGGAACTTAATGGCCGGTCGTCCACTTTGATATTCAATAACGCCTGCATTCATTATTCTTGGCTGATCGGCAACAGTATTCTGTAAGGCATTTCTTGCGTTCCCGCTTTGATCGTACCAAATAGTAACCGAAGCGCTATTAACAGTAATAAATGCTTTCATAGTGGCAGTATCCAGATCACCATTCGCAGTAAAGCCAATATCTGTAGTAGGATTTCCAACAGCAGAACTTCTTATCCTAATAGCGCTACCCGCATAATTACAATTGAGCTTTCTTAAACTATAACACGCTTCTGAAGTTGTTGAAATTGCACTTAGAGGATTAGGAACAAGAACAAATGTTTTTAATGTCGCTGTATCAAGATCTCCGCAACTTGTAAAACCAATATTTACTGTTGCATTATCGCAACCGCGTCGAACTTGAATTGCACTGCCTGTATAAGTTGTAATGATCTTTCTTAATCCATAAGCTGCAACACTTCCGTAATGTACTTGAGAGTTTACAAAAGACGATGTACAGATCAATAAAAATATTAAGAAAAGCCTCTTCATTTGGAAGACTAAATTTACAAAAAAAAACGCAAACTTACAAGACATAATCGTCAAATATCTTACATCGATCTTGATCGGGGAAATGTTTAATACTTAACCATTTAGGGACTCTATTCCAGCATAAAAATAGCCTCCGAAAGTTCGTTTATAGCTTTATTATTTCTTTGATCTTTTGCAAATTCTAAACCTCTCTTATAATAATTAAGCGCTTCAGTAGCATTTTTATTCTGCTCGTATAATTTTCCCAAATGAAAAAATGCAGGAATATAATCAGGTTTAAAACGTAAGGTCTTTTTAAATTGCTCTTCGGCCAAACTAAAATTTCCATTAGAAACATATTCCAAACCTAACGAATAATTCAAAAAAATATCCTGTGGTTCGGTTTGAAGCATGGATAAAAGTGCTTCTATCCTATTAACGCGCTCCATTTATTTAGAAACAGAAGTGAATTGTTTTAAGAAACGTACATCGTTCTCAAAAAATAAACGAAGATCTTTTACTTGATACTTTAGCATAGCAATACGTTCAATGCCCATACCAAATGCAAAGCCTTTGAATTTGTTGCTATCTATCTTGCAATTATCTAATACTTGCGGATCAACCATACCGCAACCCAAAATTTCTACCCAACCCGAATATTTACAAACGTTACAACCTTTACCTCCGCATAAGGTGCAACTGATATCTACTTCTGCGCTTGGTTCGGTGAATGGGAAATAGCTCGGACGTAAACGTATCTTTGTTTCCTCTCCAAACATTTCTTTTGCAAAATATAAAAGTGTTTGCTTTAGATCGGCAAACGAAACTTTCTCGTCAATATATAATCCTTCTACTTGATGAAACTGACAATGCGCGCGCGCACTAATAGCTTCATTTCTGTAAACTCGTCCCGGAGAAATTGTTCTGATAGGAGGTTTTTGTCGCTCCATAATATGCACTTGCACACTGGATGTTTGTGTACGCAATACCATTTCAGGATCTAAACTCACATAGAACGTATCTTGCATATCGCGCGCGGGATGATCTTCGGGCGTATTTAATGCGGTAAAATTATGCCAATCATCTTCTATCTCTCTTCCATCACTTACCGTAAAACCAATTCGCGAAAAAATATCAATGATCTCGTTCTTTACAATTGATAAAGGGTGACGACTTCCTAATTGAATAGTTGGATAAGCAGGTGTTGTGAGGTCTGAAGTTGCAGACTTTGTATCACCGTTAGAATGCTCAAATTTCTCTTTTAATTCGTTGATACGCTCTTGTGCTTTATTTCTAAGATCATTTAATTTGGCGCCGATATCTTTTTTTAACTCATTTGGAACCGTTCTAAAATCATCAAATAAAATGCTTATTTCACCCTTTTTACTCAACCATTTAATACGGTATTCCTCCACCTGCTCCTTAGTTTGAGCGGTAAACGATTCAACTTCCTCCAGTAAATTATTGATCTTTTCGAGCATACAATTTGCTTAATAGAGCAAATTTAATCAAATTTATAGAAGTTATCTAAGAAATAGATTTTGATGCTTTTTCAAGTTTTGGCCTTTCAGACGAGGCGCTTTTCGAAGGGCATACCCAGAGGGTGTCTGTCCAAGAAAAGCTACGAAGTATGAAAGGCCAAAACGAAGAAAAAGAACATAAGGTATTTCTTAGATAACTTCTAACGTAAAATGCGCCTGTTCCTAGTTTATATTATTTTGACTGTCACGGCTTTAAAAACCAATGCCCAATACATGCATTATGATGTGAGAGATGGTGATACAATTAATAAAGTGGATAAGGATAGTTTACGTCAGGGTGTTTGGAGAACGTATTACGGAACAGGAAAATTTAAAGCAGAAGTAGTTTACAAAAACAGTAAGAAACAAGGCTTGGAGATCCAATGGCATAATAATATTGGCAATTGTGTGAAACAGGAAACGTATTATAATAATGGAATATTAGATGGTCCTATTACGTATTACTCGAAGAACTGTAAAAAAGAATTGATAGAAACATATAAAAATGGTGTGAAGGAAGGATATGAGATCTCGTATCACAACAATGGAAATATAAAAGCAGAAGGAAATTTTAAGAAGGGAAATTTGGATGGCGTTTATAAAATTTATGATAAGGCCGGAAAATTTACCTTTGAAAGTAGAAGTACCAATGAAGAAGTGACCTATGAACCAAACATGGAGGATACATCCAATTATGGCGTTTACAAAGTATTGGCGCGAAATTCCAAATGGAAAAAAACAATGATCGTAACTGATCTTACCGGAAGTATGTATCCATATCCTAAAGAAATAAATACATGGTTAAGATTACATTTTATGAGAGATACTGCGCAACAGTACTTTGTTTTTTTTAATGACGGTGATAATAAAAAAGATGCTGATAAAAAGATCGGCATCACCGGTGGGATTTATGTTTGCAAAGCAAAAACAACCGAGGACCTTGTAAATACAATGAAACTCACCATTAAAAAAGGCGAAGGCGGCGATTCGCCCGAAAATGTGGTAGAAGCAATTCTCACAGGATTAAAAAAAGTTCGTAAGCCCGATAATATTATTTTAATTGCCGATAATTGGGCCAAAGCCCGCGACCTAAGTTTAATATCTCGAGTAAAAGTACCGGTGCGTGTTATTTTGTGCGGTGTTTATGAAGGCATGGAGATCAACACCGATTATTTAAATATTGCTTACAAAACGCGTGGAAGTATTCATACCATCGAACAAGACATTACTGATCTTATCAATCAAACATCCGGAAAAAAATTCAACATCAATGGGTTTGATTATATTATTAAGAACGGGAAGATCATGGCGAACTAAACTTCCAATGGCACGCGGATGACGCTGATCTTTTATGATTAACGCTGATAAGATCTTAAAAGATAATAAGCGATCCGCGTCATCCGCGTGCAATTAGAATGAATTAAAACTCAAAAGTTATCTGCCCATCCCCATCAAAAAAATCTTTGCCACCTTTTAATTTTTCTGTGGCACGACGGTGCAATTCACTTGGGGAAAGTCCGCCCTTTTCATTCTTGTCTCCTTTTTTTGATAAGAATTTTTTAGCGTTCTTAATTTCTTCCGGTTCGCGTAAGTTGATCTCTTTTACTTTGTACATGGTAAGCTTCTTTCCTTTGGCTTTCATTGCTACCTCAGGTGCAAATTCAGTTAACTTAACCACCTCATCAGGAATAGTTTTTCCCTTTTCTTTATTGAATTTTATTTCAACTACAGGATCCGGCTGATTCGTGATCAACTCCACATTTGATTCTTCGTGCTCTGTAATAATAAGTGTTTTATTGGTGGTTGGCTCAGGTAAAAAGCGTTTAGTAAAGTACGACTTGCTTTCTCCATCATAATAAATACACGTGAGCAATTGCGTGTAATAATATTTTTCGATGATAATGATGTCCTCATCAAAATGATTCACCAATTCGTAGGTATACAATTTGTAAATTCCTTTGCTCGTGATCGTCATGATCTTATCATCGTCAGCAAATTTTCCTAAATAGGTTCCGCGTTCTTCTTTATTTAAGCGATGCGTTGTTTCATCAAACCAAATATCCTCTGCGCCAAAAACTGCAGCACCTTTTTCTTTTAATACAGCTTTGTTTACCGTGTATTTTGTAACAATATTTCCTGCCGCAGTTCGTGCTTTCACAGGTAATTCGGCAAAGTCAACATCCAAATTTAATTTGCGCACTCCTGTTACTGCTCTCAATATCACAGTTACTTTATCTGTTTCGCTATTTGGATTTGCACTGAACCAAAACACAACACTTTCTTTATTTCCTCTTGTTAGATCGTACTCTTTATTAAGCGTTACACCAACAACATTAAAACGCTTCATGAACACAATGCCTTTTGGTCCGTCGCGATAGATCATATTATAAGTGGTCTTCTCATCATTTCGTTTAAAAATGGCCACGTGCAAAACATCTTTTCCAATAAATACTTTTTCCGATACCTTGAACACTTTCATTTTACCATCCTTACTAAAGGCAATGATCTCATCCATCACACTGCAATCGGTCACAAATTCATCTTTACGTAATCCTGTGCCCACAAATCCCTCTTCACGATTCACGTAAAGTTTTTCTGTAGCCATGATCACTTCCGATTTTTCGATAGTCTCTAACTGTTTGCTTTCGGTTCTACGCTCACGTCCTTTACCGTATTTTGTTTTAAGTGTTTTAAAATACTCAATGGCGTACTCGGTTAAATTAGCAAGACTGTATTTTACATTTTCGATCTTCGATTCCAGATCTTTCATGAACTCATCGGCTTTGATGCTGTCAAAACGCGTGATACGGATCATTGGAATTTGCGTTAAGCGGTGTAGATCTTCGTCTGTTACCTCGCGTAAGAATTTCCGTTTGTGCGGCTTAAAACGAGCATATAAATATTCGTATAAGGTTTCTTTATTGGCGTACTTCTTAAAATCAATGTACATCTCTTCCTTAATGAATAATTTCTCTAAAGAAGCAAAGTGCCATTTCTCTTGTAATTCCTTCAACTCAATTTCCAACTCACGCTTTAAAAGTGCAAGTGTTTTGTGAGTAGAAATTTTAAGCATCTCACTTACACCAAGGAATTTTGGTTTTTGATCTTCAATGATACACGCATTTGGCGCAATGCTCATTTCGCAATTTGTAAATGCAAATAAAGCATCGATCGTTTTATCGGTACTAATTCCTGGTTGTAAATGGATCTGGATCTCTACATCTTCCGATGTATTATCCTCCACTTTTTTGATCTTGATCTTTCCTTTATCATTAGCAGCTAAAATTGAATCGATCAAAGAACTTGTTGTTGTGCCAAACGGAATTTCATTGATCACTAATGTTTTTGAATTCAATTCTTTTATTCGCGCGCGAACTTTTATTCTTCCGCCACGCAAGCCATCATTGTATTCACTAAAATCGGCAATTCCTCCTGTATAAAAATCGGGATAGATATGTGCTTTCTTTCCTTTTAGAACTTGAATAGAAGCATCAATTAATTCATTAAAATTATGCGGTAATATTTTACACGCTAAACCAACGGCAATTCCTTCAACACCCTGCGTTAACAGCAAAGGGAATTTCATTGGCAATGTTACAGGTTCTTTATTTCTTCCGTCGTAACTTAAAACCCACTCGGTAGTTTTTGGATTGAACACAACATCCAATGCAAATTTCGAAAGACGCGCTTCAATATAACGAGGCGCCGCTGCACTATCGCCGGTAAACACATTTCCCCAGTTACCTTGGCAATCAATTAAAAGATCTTTTTGTCCAACCGAAACTAATGCATCGCCAATACTCGCATCACCGTGCGGGTGATACTTCATGGTATTACCAATAAGATTTGCCACTTTGTTGTAGCGACCATCTTCCAATTCCCACATGCTATGCAGGATCCTACGTTGTACAGGTTTTAAACCATCTTCGAGTGCGGGAACAGCGCGTTCTAAAATAACATAACTGGCATAATCAATGAACCAGTTCTTGAACATTCCCGACACATGCAATACGCGATCTACTTCACTATGTCCATCGCCGGAAAATAATTTATTAGCGTCATTTTCATCCGGGTTATAGTTCTTTTTATCCTTCTTGGCCATTAAAGTGCAAATTCAATTAGTAAACGTGCAAATATAATAGTTGAAGGGCGTTATAGGTGTGAATAAATTGGAGGTTTACTAACAATCTTCATTTTTTTAAGAATTAGAAGTGCCTGAAATTAAGGATTTTAGAATTTTGAATTTGGTTCTTTTATTTGGGCGTGCCGGCGAAGCTCACTCAAAATTTACTGGAAGTTCGCTCGCCGTCGCGCTTTTCGCTACAAGCCTGCTTGTCCTTTGCTATGTTTGTAGGGCTGCGGTGGCTCCTAAGGTCGCCTCCTCGCCCAACAAACATACGCAAAGTACTAAGCAGGGCTTTTCGCTGCAATCGCTCACGCGGCAATACAGTTTACTATCCATTAAAAAAATCAAGTATTCAATTTCTCGAGTCTCATGATCACCTTTTTGTCCTTTTTGTAGTATTCAAACACAGCTACATAACCCGGTTTTGCAGGGAGAACAGTGAATTGACTTGGCTTTGTAGTTAGTTTAACTTGATCGTTCAACATTTTTCCATCTTTATACGTTGCGGCACCAATAATATAATCACCACTATCCGAATCTTTTTCATAATTACAATACACAGTGGTAAATCCCATTTTATCTGCTGTGATGGTTGTGTAACAATAATCGTCGGCGGTAAATAATCCCATTTTTAGCATCATTCCAACAGCAGCCTGACCGTTAACCGTATTTATATAAGAAGCAATATTTGTTTTTTTCTTATCCATGAAATTAATTTTCGTCAAAACTCCTTTTTCAATTTCAAAAATAAGCATGTCGTAAATATTTTTTTTGTCGTACAATTCACCGATCACAAATGTTTTGTCGTTCATTTGAAAAACCTTTCTTATCAAAACCGAACGATCTTCCATCATCTTTAATTTTTCCGCATCGGTTACAACTTTTGGTGCATCATCTTTTAAGGAAATATACGACTCACTTGCCAGAGCTCCGTCGTTTGAAATTACGCAAACTGCTATCCCAGTTTGTTTTGAGGACTTATCATAAAACTCACCCGAAATTACTTTATATCCAGGTTTTCCTTCAACAAGATCCGTTACGCCAACTATATTTTTAAAATTAGGGATCATTAACTTCGGGAACATTTTTCCCGTTTTAAGATCGAACGAACCGAAAAATCGTTCTCCTTCAAATGGCTTTTTTCTGTCCTTATAAAAATTCATTTCAAATGTGATCCTATCTTTATCCGAATTTAAAAATGAACACGCTTCGTAAGCCTTATCATCAGTTTTACCCGAGCCTGCTTTCCATAATTCAGTTCCACTATTATTAAATCCAATGATCTCGAATTTTTGTGTGGTGGAATTTGTTCCATAAATAGCGAAACCAATTCCCGGTAAAGAAACCAAGGTATGCGTTTGTCCTATCATTGCAGCATAAGGTGAGCCCTCTGATTCTTTCATTAATTCTACCATCTCCTTTGGTATGGCTGTTACGTATTTCCCTTTTTCGGTGAGATCAGAACTGTAGATAACATACTCAAACTTCTTTTCTTTCTCGTCAAAAAAATGAAAACAAAAATGATCTCCATTAAATTTGGCATCCTTCAATTTTATATTTTTCGACTTGGTTACTTCCTTAAAATTAGTTTGCTTAAAATTATTATCATAAATACATAAGCCATATTTGCTTTCACCTGAACCGGCCTTTTCCATGGTATACATAAAATAATACCCCTTCACTTGATCGTTCTCGTAAATGGCTTTTACATTTTTAAAATCGAAGGATACAACTTTTTCAATGTTTGAGTTTTGCGATACACTAGTTTGTGCAACACCAAAAACTATCAGAAATGCAATGACTAATTTTTTCATAAATAGATTTATTAACTCTATAAATATATAAAGAATACTTGCATTTTAAAATAAAAGAGGGGGAAAATTAGAGACTAATAGATGATCATTTTACGCTTCATGAAAAAAAGCGACTCGCTTAAGCGGACCTTTAATTTAGTGTTGCTATAAGCGTTTATTCCGGCTTTTTCGGAGCTATTGGCATAACCAAATATATCGGTCACCAAACTTTTATAAAGTACTTCGCCCTTATTATTCTTTAAAGCAACATTAATGGTCAATTGTGCAAGATTCAATTTAAAATTGCTCACCAATACATCATTACTAATATCTTCAGCAGTATTTGCGTCCATCTCTATCACGTAATCGCTTGCCTTTATATTATCAATGATCTTTATTTCTTGTCCGTTAAATTTTTGCTCAACATATTGTTCGATCATATTTGTAGGCAATTGCTTACTAAAATTACTTTCTTTTGAAAGTATAAAAAGACTGATCGGTTCAATATTCACTTGCACTTTCAACTCCGGTGTTTGAATGAATTGTTTTAAGATGGTGATACTTGTTTTTCCTATCGAATCATTTTCGATCAATTTTTCAATATCAGGGTTGAACGTTACTGATGATAATTGGAACTGCGGTTCAACGCCGTTGATCTTTAATTGGATCTCGCCCGACGAATTTGTAGCTATATGTTCTTCTATCTTTAAAAATTCATCATCACTGCTAAGCGAGAAAGGAAAATCATTTAACGCAGCCCCATTAGCGGTAGTTACTTTAAATATGATCGGATTATAATTTGGTTGATATGGTTTTACTACCGGAATTACCTGTGGTTGAACAATAGTAATAGTTTGCAATTGGTTTTGAATAAGATTAGTTAATTCAAATACATTTTTAATACCATTACTTTGTGTGGGATCAAAAACGATCTCTTCATTTAAATATGGATTTAAAATTCCAAAGGCCTGAATGCGTTTTTTTAATGCAGCCGAAAAATTCTTATTCTTTTCATCGGCAAAAGATAAAGCAATTAAATTAGACGCTTTTGTAATTGTATTTTGTTTCTTTTGCTCTTTTCGTTTGGCATGTTCGGCTTTATCTAATTCGTAATATACCCAATATTGTTTATCGTTCTCGTAACTATCTACCATGGTATAACCTTCAATATTATCAGAGGCCGTTAATTTGATCAATGAATTAAAATTTTGATCAAAAGAATTATTAGTTGATACACTTTGTAAAACGGAGTTAGTAGAAATGTCCACTTTGATCTCGGAAGCAAGATCAAATAAAGCGTTTTGTTTTGCTTCGGTCTTATAATCCGATGAGCGTGATTTATCGGCCACGCCTATTCCAATATATTTAAAACCATTATTCGGACGACTACTTACCCAATTTGGTGTTTTAGCTTCAACAGTTGTGGTGGCCTCTTTCCCCTTTTTTTGAGCAAAGCTTACATTACTAATAAGTAAAACAAGAAAAAGATATTTAAAATAGTTTCTCATCTTATTTTACATAATTGGTCAAGGTTTGAGAAAATACTTTTACTGATTCCTGATTGGCAATGGTCTCTAATTCTTGTTCGGTCTTTACCACTTTATTAGCAGTGAATAATTTTCTCCAGTTCTTAGGATTGTATTGTGCCAAAGGGGTAGTTACTTGCGGATTATAGGGATAATAATCATCTAAGGCCCCTTTTGGTGCATACGTGAATTCGTTATACTCTACTTCGTCAAACTTATTGATGGTAAGGGTTTGGAAGGTTACAATTTGATTGGTAAGAGCATTCACTAATTTATATTTAAAGTCGTACGAATACACACGTTTTGATTTTACTTGAAAATAATCGGTGGGTTTGTATTCTGTAATAACGGTTGTATCGTTCTTTCTATAAGTAACTCTTTGGTAACATTTTGAATTGGCTTTGGTAGGACCAACCACTTGCGATTTTTTATTAAGTACATCAAACACATAAAAGAAATCGGCACCCGATGCCTTTCTGATGGCTTGAATAAGATCCACATTTCCTTCAATATCATTACCGGGTAAATTCACAAAGGGCGAATTATTGATCACTTCAATATGTTTAAAGCTGGTACTTGCTGTTTGAGAGAAATTATTAAATAGGTAATCCACTAGAACAGGATTTTGAGATGTTTTTGGTTGGAACATCAATAAACTCTTTGCTTGTTGCGCAGCACATAATTCGTAAAGCTCTTTTGAATCTTTGTACGAATCAGTTACGGCATGAATACTTGTTAAACTCTTTAACGCCGTCGAATAATTCTTTCCTTGTATCATAGTGATCGCATTTTGATACATAGGTTCGCAAGTTGCAGTGATCTTAAATTGTTTGTTCTTTTTATATTCGGGCTTATACTTATTTACGTTATTCAAATACGTTAAAGACTCAGTATATTTTTTTTGTTTTACTAATTCAGCACCTTGTACATAATTTTTTTCGCAATATTTTTCAATTGCTCTTTTGTAATCGTCCTCATAAGCAGTTGGGTAATTTAATGTAACGCTCAATGCTTCGGTGCGACCGGTAAAATTCTTTAGCTTCTCAAAGTTCTCGATAGAAGTTTCCATTTGTCCGGTGTTATAGTTCCTAAAGAACTCCGACGACATAAATGAAACATATTTCTGTCCCACTTCTTTTAATTTAATGCGGGCATCCACATTGGTTGGTTTGCGTTGCAACGATTCCAAATAGAACTCGGCTGCTTCGTTAACCAAACCTTGTTTCTCGAGCTTCTCGGCTGCCTTGAAGTACTTTTTGGTACCCGTGCAAGCCATCATGGCCACAAACAATAGGATTAATATTTTTAAACTGATCTTCATTTTACTTGAACATCGCTTTAAGGCAATGCATAAAAAAGTAAGGGAGATTGATTGGAGGTTAAAAAAAGAGCATCTTTTTACGGATGCTCTTTATTTAGGATCTATTTGGATTATTGTTCGCTAGCCAATTTCTTCATCTCAGCATCAAAAATGTTTTGGAATTTTTGTTTATCATAATCCAATTTCAATTTTGCGTCGTTCGAGATCTTGGTATCCATGTTCTTGAAAACCTCATCTTTTGCAGCTTCTAAAGCCACCCAATAAGTGTATCTTCCATCAGGCTCAAGGAATGTTTTCTCATCTTTAACCCTGATATTACTCATGGTTTGGTTTGTTACCTGACGAGCTAACTCTTCAAACTTGTTCTCATATTCCTGATCTTTTCCAACAGTACGTTGATTTGTATACTGATCGGTTACCTTTTTGATCATCGTTTGGATCGCATCTGCTAACTCATTTGTAGCATTTTGCATGGCGATCTTTTTAGAAGCAGCAAGATCCGGAGATTTACCAACGTTCTTAGCTCTATAGAAGTTCTCATCAGATCTGTATTCTTTAGAACTAAAAGGTAAAGTGATCTCTACCGCACCTGTTGTTTGTGCAACTGTCTTTTTCTTTGATTTACATCCAACGATAGTTAAAAGAGCTATAGCCGGAATTAAAAGTAATTTTGTTGTTTTCATGGTTTGTTTTTTTTCTTAATTAAAGGTATTCCAATTGGCGTACCAAAGTATATAAAAGTAGGGTTTTTAACTGATATTAACTATTTAAATAGGTTTAGGCGAGCAAATTCTCCTCTGCGTCGAGTTCAACACGGAGGTTATCGATAATAAATTCCTGCCTCTCTTGAGTGTTCTTTCCCATATAATAATTAAGGAGTTCTTGGATGCTCGCTTTTTGGTCTAATAATACAGGCTCAAGACGTATATCCTTTCCAATAAAATGCTTGAATTCGTCGGGACTAATTTCGCCTAATCCTTTAAAGCGGGTAATTTCAGGTTTTGGACCTAATTTAGCGATGGCTGCTTTACGTTCTTCATCGCTATAACAATAAGCAGTTTCTTTTTTATTACGCACCCTAAATAAAGGTGTTTGCAAGATCTTAACATGATTATTTTTTACCAACTCCGGAAAGAACTGTAAAAAGAAGGTCAATAATAATAAACGTATATGCATACCATCCACATCGGCATCGGTTGCAATGATGATATTATTGTAACGCAAATTCTCGATGCCATCCTCAATATTCAAGGCTGCTTGCATTAAATTGAATTCCTCATTCTCGTACACAATTTTTTTACCCAAACCAAAACAATTCAAAGGCTTTCCTTTTAAACTAAATACGGCCTGTGTATTTACGTCGCGTGTTTTTGTGATCGAACCGCTCGCCGAATCTCCCTCGCATATAAATAAAGAGGTCTCCAATCTACGCACATCTTTTGTATCATCTAAATGTGTGCGACAATCGCGTAATTTTTTATTGTGAAGCGAAGATTTTTTAGCGCGCTCACGTGCCAATTTTTGAATACCCGTTAATTCTTTACGTTCACGCTCGTTGGCTATGATCTTGGCTTCAATAGATTTTGCAACCTCGGAGTTCTTATGCAAATAATTATCAAGTTCCTTTTTAATAAAATCACCAATAAAACTGCGAATGCTTTGTCCGCCCGGAGCGATTTCGTTTGATCCCAATTTTGTTTTGGTTTGCGATTCAAAAATTGGTTCTTGAACTTTTACGGAAATAGCTGCTACAATTGATTTACGAATATCACTTGGTTCAAATTCTTTTTTAAAGAACTCGCGTATGGTTTTTACGATCGCCTCTCTAAATGCACCTTGATGCGTTCCTCCTTGCGTTGTGTATTGTCCATTCACATAACTATAATATTCTTCCGTGTAATGTTCATTGCTATGCGTCATCGCTAATTCTATATCCTCTCCTTTTAAATGAATGATGGGATATAATGTTTCGCCGGTGATATTCTTTTCTAATAGATCTTTTAATCCATTCTTTGATTCATACTCTGCTCCATTTAAATACAATTTTAATCCTGTATTCAAATACGCATAATTCCATATCATACGATCCATGTACTCATGAACGTAATGGTATTTTTTAAAGATGCTGTCATCCGGTTTGAATTCAACAAGCGTTCCGTTCTTTTGTCCGGTGCTTGAAACTAAACGATGTTCCTTTACTAATTCGCCTTTGCTGAACTCTGCCGTTTTTGATTGACCATCACGAAATGCAGTTACTTTAAAATTAATAGATAAAGCATTCACCGCTTTTGTTCCTACACCATTTAATCCAATTGATTTTTTAAATGCTTCACTATCGTATTTACCGCCTGTGTTCATTTTCGAAACAACATCCACTACTTTTCCCAAGGGAATTCCACGTCCGTAATCGCGAATAGAAACAATTCCATCCTTTACATTGATCTCGATCTTTTCACCTTCGCCCATCATAAATTCGTCGATACAATTATCCATTACCTCTTTCAGTAATACATAAATTCCATCGTCGAATGCACTTCCGTCGCCCAATTTACCAATGTACATTCCCGGACGTGTACGAATGTGTTCTTTCCAGTCTAACGACTTTATATTGTCTTCGGTATAGTTTGATTTTGCCATGATATTTCTGGTTTCTGGTTCCTAGTTTCTAATAATATTAGTCGCCGCCTAATAAGTTGCCTAAAATGCCGCCCTCTTCTTTTCTGCGACCACCACCGTACGATAAAATTCTTCCGGCCAATCTGCTAATAGGTAATGTTTGGATCCAAATTTTCCCCGGTCCGCGCAATGTTGCGTAAAACATTCCTTCGCCGCCAAATAATGTATTTTTTACTCCTCCAACAAATTGTATATCGTAATTTACAGTACTCACAAATGCAACAATACAACCTGTATCTACTTTTAAAAGTTCGCCGGGTTGAAGATCTTTTTCTATCACATGTCCCCCACTATGCACAAAAGCCATTCCATCACCCTCTAACTTTTGCATAATAAATCCTTCACCGCCAAACAATCCTGTTCCTAATTTCTTTTGGAATTCAATTCCCACCGCTACACCTTTTGCTGCAGCCAAAAAACTATCTTTTTGACAAATAACTTTCTCGCCTAGTTTTGAAAGGTCGAGCGGAATTATTTTTCCGGCATATGGCGCAGCAAATGTAACTCTGCGCTTATCTGTAACAGTATTCGTATAAACTGTCATAAATAAATTCTCACCGGTCAACATTCTTTTTCCGGCCGAAAATAATTTACCTAAAATTCCGGTTTCATTTCCATCGCCGAACAAGGTCTCCATTTTAATTCCTTCGTTCATCATCATAAAACTTCCGGGCTCAGCGATCACTTGTTCTTGTGGATCGAGTTCAACTTCCACGCATTGCATTTCTTCGCCGAAGAGTTTGTAATCTATTTCGTGATTTTTCATAGTATTAGTTTTTAAACGTTGAAGCGGAAGTGCATTACATCTCCATCTGCCACAACATATTCTTTTCCTTCAATTCTTAATTTTCCATTGTCTCTACAGGCAGCTTCCGATCCCAACGTAATAAAATCATTATAGCTCATTACCTCTGCCTTGATAAATCCTTTTTCGAAATCGGTATGGATCACTCCTGCAGCTTGAGGTGCTTTAAATCCTTTGTTGATCGTCCATGCACGAACTTCTTTTACGCCCGCGGTAAAATACGTTTGAAGATCTAATAATTTATACGCCGATTTAATTAATTTATTTACGCCCGGTTCATCTAATCCCATTTCGGCCAAGAACATTTGCTTTTCTTCGTAGGTTTCTAAAGAAGAAATTTCACTCTCCATTTGCGCTGTAATGACCAAAATTTGCGCATTCTCTGCTTTCACGGCTTCGCGAACAGCTTCCACATATTTATTTCCGCTTTTTGCTGAAGCTTCATCCACATTACAAACATACATCACCGGTTTTACCGTAAGCAAATGCAGATCTTCAATAAAAGGCAATTCACTATCTTCTAGATGGCAAGCTCTTGCTGATTTACCACCTTCCAAGGTTTCTTTAATTTTCAAAAGTGTATTATAGGTTTTAACAGCCTCCTTATCATTTCCTATCTTCGATGCTTTTTCAAACTTTTTCAATTTTACTTCCACCGATTCAAGATCCTTTAATTGTAATTCCGTATCAATAATTTCTTTATCGCGAACAGGATTAACACTTCCATCCACGTGAATGATATTATCATCATCAAAACAACGCAATACATGCAAAATAGCATTACACTCGCGAATATTTCCTAAAAATTTATTTCCCAATCCTTCGCCCTTGCTCGCGCCTTTTACCAAACCTGCAATATCAACGATCTCGACCGTAGTAGGTAAAATATTTTGTGGTTTTACTAATTCGGCCAATTTATTCAAACGCTCATCGGGAACAGTAATTGTACCAACATTTGGATCAATGGTGCAAAAAGGAAAATTTGCCGCCTGAGCTTTTGCATTACTCAAACAGTTGAACAAAGTTGATTTACCTACATTTGGCAATCCCACAATTCCGCATTTTAAGGCCATAAAATTCAATTAGTGAATTTGTGAGTTAAGAATTGGTGAGTTATACGCGAAAAAATTCACTAACTCTCAAATTCACCACGTCACAAATTATTAAGGGGCAAATATACCAATAACACAAAGGCTTTTAAAGTGAAATAAAGCAAAGGAGGCTCATAGTTTTCAACATAAATTTTTGTTTTTAACAAAGCAATTTGGCTTGTTACTTAATAGTATTTTTACCGTTATTTCATTGAAAATGACCAATAGTATAGGGAACAAAGAGATCTGCCAGCAAATTAGAAGAGACATTGTAAGAATGGTTCACGCCGTTAGTTCGGGCCACCCGGGCGGTTCGCTTGGATGCGTTGAATATTTTGTAGCTATGTACGGAACTATTATGAAGTACGACGCGCAAAATTTTACCATGGATGGAAAAAATGAGGATCTCTTCTTTTTGAGTAATGGTCATATTAGTCCGGTTTACTATAGCACACTTGCGCACTTCGGATTTTTTCCTGTAAAAGAGTTAGCTACATTTCGAAAACTTAATTCACGTTTGCAAGGACATCCAACCACACACGAAGGTTTGCCGGGAATTCGCATTGCTTCCGGTTCGTTAGGACAAGGCATGAGTGTTGCCATTGGTGCTGCTTTAGCAAAAAAATTAAATAAAGATAATTCTATTGTGTATTCTTTGCATGGCGATGGTGAATTACAAGAAGGACAAATTTGGGAAGCTGTTATGTACGCCGCGGGAAATAAAGTAGATAATTTAATCTCTACAATAGATTATAACGGGCGACAAATTGATGGTGATACAGACAAAGTTCTTCCGCTTGGAGATCTTCGCGCAAAATTTGAAGCATTTGGTTGGACCGTATTAGAAATTAAAAATGGTAACGATCTTGAAGAAGTTACTAAAGGATTGGATCACGCCAAAACATTTATTGGAAAAGGAAAACCAATCATGAATATCATGCATACCGAAATGGGTTTTGGTGTTGATTATATGATGGGAACACACAAATGGCATGGGTCTGCGCCTAACGATGAACAATTAGCAAAAGCACTTGCACAAATTCCTGAAACAGTAGGAGATTATTAATGAAGTACGAGCTACGAATGACGAATGACGAATACGGATCTATTACATTCCCTAAAAAATATATTCTTCTTCTATTCATTCTAACTTCGTTCGTCACGCTTCGTTCGCAAGTAACAAACCGTATTCTTTTTATTTTTGATGATAGCTACAGCATGTATGCGCCTTGGAGCAGTAGCAATTCGAAAATTGATGTTGCCAAAAAAGTAATGGGGGAATTTTTGGATAGTTTAAAAGATATTCCTGATCTTGAAATTGCCTTACGTTGTTATGGACATCAAACTTATTTCAGACCAACACGCGATTGTAAAGACACAAAATTGGAAGTGCCATTTGC